>CAZTDK010000718.1:0-3722 GCA_964611965.1 uncultured Binatia bacterium (SeqCode)
CGTGCTGGCGGCATTGCCGCTGTTCGTGATCGTCACACGATAGAGCAGCGTGTCCCCCGGTGACGTCACACCGTCATCGTCCGGGTCGACAACCTCGGTCGCGGTTTTCGAGGCCGAAATGTTCGGCGCCGCAGTGACATTGGTGATCGTCGGATCGGCACTCCCTGCTACGGCCGGATCATCGGTGGACAGTGTCGGCGTTTGGTCGCTGCTGACACTGCCTTGGTTGATCACCTGCGTCACGTTTGCCGGGAGCGGGTCGTTGATCATCACGCTGAACGACACCGTGACGTTGTCGCCGCCACCGGCGATCGTGCCGAAGTTCACCGTGACCGGGGGCGCTCCGCCGTTGCCGGCCACGACGCTACCGCGGCTGGTCGCCACACTGCCGCTGACCAGGCTCGTATTGCTGTCCGGGGTGTCGGTGAGCGTGACGTTGGTGGCGGCGGTGTTCCCCAGGTTGGTCACCCGTACCTGGTAGAGCAGGGTATCGCCAGGGGAAGGCCGCCCGTCGCCGTCGGCGTCGATGAGCAGCGTTGCGACCTTGGTGGCCCTGAGGACCGCCTCGGCATCGATGACGGTCACCGTCGGATCGCTGTTCCCTGCTCTCGTCGGGTCGTCCGTCACCAGGACCGGCAACTCGTTGCTGCTGACCTGCCCTTGATTGCTGATCAGCGTGACTCCCGCGGCCACCGGATTGTTGATATCGACCAGGAATACAATGGTGACACTGCCGGCTGCCGGCACCGTCCCCACATCGACCGCGACGGTCGTATTCCCTGTCACGTTGCCGCTGGTGACCGCGCCTTGGGTCGTGGTCACCGCCCCGGTGACCAAGGGACTGTTCACATCCGGCTTGTCGCTGAGCACGACGCCGGTTGCGGCCGCGTTGCCGGCATTGACGATGACAATCTGGTACCGCAGGCGATCGCCAGGCGAGGAATCACCGTCCATGTCGTTGTCGCTCGCCAACGTCACGGTCTTCTCGGCGCGCAGCCGCGGGGTCCCGGTGACCTGCGTGATGGTGGGATCCCGGCTCCCCCCAACCGTCGGGTCATCAGTCAACAGGGTCGGCACCTCGTTGCTCGCCACCGCGCCCTGATTCGAAACGCTCGTGACTCCGGGGGGCAACGCGTTGATGGTGACGTCGAATGTAACGGTGATCGAGGCACTGACCGCGACGGTGCCAAGGTTGATGCGCACCGGCGGCGTACCGCTGTTGCCGCTGATGATCGAGCCCTGGGTGGTCGTAATCGAGCTTGATACCAGGGTGGTCACGCCATCGGGGATGTCGGTGAACACCACCCCCGTCGCGGCGCCGTTGCCGCTGTTCGCGATGGTCACCTGGTAGCGCAGCACATCGCCCGGTGAAGGCACGCCGTCGGAGTCATTGTCGGTGAGCAGGGTCGCGATCTTCTGTGCGCTCAATACCGGCTTCGGGGTCGGCGTACTGGTCGGGCTGCTGGTGAACGTAGGCGTTGCGGTCGGCGTCCGGCTCGGGGTGCTCGTCGGCGTCGTGGTGGCGGTGTTGGTGGGCGTCCTCGTCGCCGTGGGCGTCGCGGTGTCGGTCGGCGTCGGCGTCGGCGTTGCCGTCGCGGTGGACGTCGGCGTCGCGGTGGGCGTCGCGGTGGGCGTCGCGCTTGGTGTCTGGGTTGGCGTCTGGGTCGGCGTTTCCGTGGGCGTGCCGGTCGGTGTGTTGGTCGGTGTCGCGGTAGGCGTCGCCGTGGGAGTCCGTGTCGAGGTGTTGGTCGGGGTCGCGGTCGGCGTGTCGGTCGGCGTCTTGGTCGGTGTGCTGGTTGCCGCGAGTGTGCCCGTCGGCGTCTGGGTGAATGTCGGGGTCACGGTCGGCGTGCTGGTCACGGTGGGGGTCAGCGTCGGCGTGTCAGTGAACGTCGGCGTCGGCGTGCGCGTCGGCGTGCCCGTCGGTGTGCTGGTAGGCGTTCGAGTCGGAGTATTGGTGGACGTCAGGGTAGCGGTTGGTGTGCTCGTCGGGGTGATCGTCGCGGTTTGGGTCGGGGTACGCGTCGGGCTTTGCGTCGGCGTCAGGGTCGGCGTGGACGTCGGGGAGCTTGTCGGCGTCCGCGTGGCGGTGCTCGTCGGCGTGCTGGTGGGGGGAGTGGTTGGGGTCCTCGTCGGGGTCGGCGTAGGCGCCAGCGCCAGTGCCAAATACAGAAGTTGCGTGGCAACCGCGTCATTCTTCGTCCAGCTCAAGGTAAAGCCATCGCTATTGAAGCTGGTGAGATCGGCTTCCGCATCGATCACAGGAGTACTGTTATTCACCTTGACGAACACTTTGCTGATCTTATCGATGCCGTCGACACTGGTATCAGGCTGCGCATCTGCGTCCTGCAATGCTGAGCTCCCTTCCGTAGCGCCGGCGGTAGCCCCAATACCGTAGCGCATCTGCGCCACCGGATTGGCTTGCGCGACATCTTGAAAGCTGGACAGCAGAAGCACGCTTGGTTGAAAGCCCGCGCCGGTCACTGACTGACTTGCAGGTGCTGCCCCCACACTCTTCGAGAAGCTGCCGGCCTTCGCGCTCACGCCCTTCAACGCGAGCGAAAACATCTGGTTCGCGGTCCCTGCGGCGGTGCTGAAGTTGACCGTGAACCCGTCGCTATTCATCGACACCCACGATGCCTTCTTCACAACGCTCAGCGCGTCGTCAACGATGAAGATGCCGGCATTGGTTTGCTGCCCGCGCTGCGTATTGCTCGTTCCGTCGGCGTCGACGCTGAGGATCTCGTCAGCCCATTGGTTCCCGTTTGCATCCATGGCGCCCAGCCCGAAGGCAGCATTGACAGCGGAGACCGGCAGCGCCCCGACGACGCTGCCGGCGTGGACATGGATAACGACGTCCGGTTGAAACCCCACGCCGCTGACCGTTTGGCTTCCCGTCGTGGTGGGCATTGTCCACTCGACCACCTTGGCCGCGACGCTCGGCCCGCCAATCGCGATGAAATGAATGCGGTACGCCGTGCTGTTGTTGGTCGTCCAATTGAGCGTGAAGTTGGTCGCATCCCACGACGAAAGGTCAGCCTCGGCCAGCACTGTCTCGCCCCATTGGACAAGGGTGAGCGCCTTGGCCGCCAGCCGGCGACTGGCATTGGAATTCTTAACGTTGTCCTGGCTCGCCATACTGGCCGACCGACTGCTCGTTCCATCGGTCACCCCGAATCCAAAAACGAAGCTCGTACTGAAGGCTTCGCTCGTCTTCCCGTCGGTCCAGAAGATCAATGCCTTCGGTGTCTCGCCAAGTCCGTGGGCAATCGTCTGACTGGTCGGGGCCACCGCATTGCTCTTCGTGAAGCTCCCGGTCGTGAAGCTGGCGAGCGCCGGCGACGCGTTGATCAGGCCGGAGCACACCATGAGCACGAGAGCAGCGCTCCGCAACGCGGCGCTGCGCCGATACCGGCATCCGCCGTCAATGTGACGGGACCAATGATTTCCCCAGGCGCGGTTCATAGCTTTCACCTTTTGCGGCTTCAGCGGCGGTGGCCGCCGCGGCCGCTCGTGTTTCACAGCGGCCGAATCCCGGCCCGTTCCACCATCAACCGCGCGCTGTACTGCAGCGTATCGAGGAGGATGGCGACGCGCTCCAGCGAGCTGCGGCGCACATCAAAGACCCCGGTGAATCCCTTGAACGGTCCGGCAAGGATCTCGACGCGTTGCCCGTCGTGCAACCCCGCCGGCTGCACGACAATGTAGCCGTTGGTCATGCG
>CAZTDK010000719.1:0-3718 GCA_964611965.1 uncultured Binatia bacterium (SeqCode)
CGGTCTCACGCACTTTCCGTTCCGGACCGACCACGCCGTTCCCCGAACGGATACGTCGTTCATTATCTCGGCAATGGCCTCCTCCTTTTGCTGGAAGTGAGCCGGCAGCACACGGATGTTGGTCATCGTCTATCCTCCAAGTGAAGCATGTTACCCGCAATCCGAACGCCCGGCGTCAGCCGCGCGCGTCTTTCCCGCGCGCCGGCTGTAAGCGTTGGCTGTCACTCAAGTCAAGAACGCTCTCTGGGCCCGCATCAAGACGTCCGTTGACAAATCGAAAGCCCTCCGCGCTGACGACGCCGGGCATCAGCAATGACAGGAACAGTATCACGACGATCATAACCGACACCTCGCCCGCGCGGCCGAACGCCGTGCGGCTAAGCGGCCGCGTCTTTCAAGCGGTCCGCTTGAGCCGCTTGTTCGGCACGCGGCGCCGCTGCCGCGACGGTGCGGCAGCCGCCTCTGCGGTATCGACCAGGAGCCGGAGCGCGCGGTTGACGGACTTGGTATCCGGAAATACCTCTGCGAGTTCGGGCTCGACAAGTACGAGGTTGGTGCCCGCGGTCGCCTCGCGGTAATACTTGCCACGAACGCCGCCTTTCAGACGCGATAGGTCGTACTCACCTCGCAAGTCGTCAGCCGTTTTCTTTGTCGTCGCCTTCTTCATGCTGCTTGCGCTCCCTTCGGGTTGCCTCCCGTGCGCTGATGATCCTGATGCGATTCCTCCTCTGAACGTGGGATACAAAGAGAAGCCGCTGCGTCGTAGCGTAGCCGATCGAGATCTCCCTGTCTTCCTGGTTCGAGTGGTCCGGGTCTGGGTATGTCATCGCCAACGGGTCGAGAAAGACTGTTGCCGCCTCTTCGAAGGAAACGCCGTGGTCACGTAGATTCTGTTTGGCCTTCCCCGGGTCCCATTCGTAGATCACGCTGGCACTTTACATGAGCCGGCTCGACAAGCCGAACGCCGGTCTTCAGCGGCGCGCGTCCTTTTGCGCGTCCGCTGGAAGAGCCTTGTTCGGCCATCCTCTGTCGTAAGTTGCCTTCGAGCCGCGCTCATTCCAAAGCAAACCTGTGCCTCGTTTCGACACGCATAGTGCCCGATGAAATCTCAGGCGAGAACTCACTTGATAAAGCATCCCGCAGTTCGGCAGCCTCTCGCTCCGCGTTCGTGCTCGAGACAATCATCACCTGCCATTCACCTTTGCAGGAGAACTGGTGGACCCAGACCCAGTGGTATTCGGCGACAAAGCCTGAGTCGCGCCACTCCTTTTCGAAGGTGCTACGGTCCGCTGCATTACGACCGCATCCGATGTCACCGGTTGCTCGGTCGGTTTGTCCGAGGGGTTCAAATCCCTTGCTTTCGAGAAACGCATCGAGACGCGCGGCGAGCGGAGCCGCAAGCGCATCGGCCAGCACACGCGGGGGGATTCGAAACGAGTAGACCGGCGAGCAACTGGGAAGAACCGCAATGGACCCGGCTGCGATGAAGACGTGTGCACGACGCATCCCGGTCACGAGCCTCACGCTGCCGAACGCCTTGCCGCTCAAGCGCGGCCTGCTTTTGGCCGTCGCTTGGAGCGCCGTGTTAGCCTGTCTCTATTCCCGACACACATTGAGCACAAGATCTACCTCCTTGTCATTCCTCGCCAGGTCAACAACTGCGTGAGTCGGCATGACGCGACCGGCAGCAGGTGGCACATACGCCGCAAGAAGGCGATCGAGGCTCCCGTAAATTACCTTTTCGAACGCCAGAATCGGCCACCCGCTGTTTCGCCGGGCGGTCGCCATGGCGAGTTCCTGCTCGGTTGAGGGCACGGACACCTCGACGTACCGAACCAACGAATAGTCACCTCGATGGTCCATGAGCCCCGTCGACACCTCGTCTGTTTCTGCTCGCTGAAACGCCTCCTTCGTCACGCGCAACCGTCCGCGGTCATCTGTCTTTAGCGGCGGTAGCGAATAACCGCGGCGAAGTAGTACTGGCACCGATGGCCCCGCCCACGGGCGTCGATCAGCCTCCACAATTTCAATGCGAATTTCCTCCGGCAGCTCGAAGTGGGCGATCTGATTTGAATCAAGAACACCAGCACACCTTGCCGGGGTCAGGTCTGGAAAGTGGAAAGTCAGCGACATTTCCACATTCCAGACCTGGCCCCATTTCCCCCGGGGCTTCGTTGCGAATGAAGAACTCGTCGAAGACCCAGTTGAGTTGCAAGAACTGGCTGTGAGGGGCCTTCGGTTCCGCACGCAGGCGGAGCGGTGCGTTCTGCACTGCGCCGATGCCACAGATGCGACAGAAGTTGGAGAGGTCGTAGCTGGCGTCAAAATAGCCGAAGTCGTCCTCTGGTTGGGGGTAACCGTGGTGTCCAAGCGCGTGCATCTCAAGCCACTCCGCCGCATCGAGTTCGTGTCTCGTGAAGATGTTGGTTATGAAATGGGGCGTGTCTTTAAGCAGCGGCTCAATCTGAGGCCAGGCGGGGTCGTCTTCGGTCAGGTTGGCCACCCAGATTCCACAGCTGCCCCTGTCAATTGAGACCCCGGCTGATTCGAAAACACTCCAGAGGTGGTCATCCGATTTCAGCGCAATGCGGTGATTGATCTTCATGCTGTCACGCGCCAGCCGAACGCGCTGGCGCTCACCCGCCGCGGCTAAGAACGTACCCTCACGTGTTCCCCCGAACGGCCTCGTGGCCGCGGTCGGGTGGAGCGCCTTGTTCGGCTGGGTCCGCCGCGCTGCTCACGGAGCAACGGCGCTAAAGCACGCAGCGCATCGTTGACCGCGCCGCTGTCCGGAAAGACATCCCGCACCTCGGGATCCACTGCCACGATGTTGGTGCCGCCAGCGTACCGTGCGGCCGTCCCGCCGCGGACGGCCCCCGTGAAGTCATACTCCGGCCGCAGGGTATCGCGATCTTCGAAACCGTTCTTACTAGCCCTTGCCTTCTTCATACTGTCTCCGCTCGTGACGCGTTGCGTCTCTGGCGCTGATCAATCGGGTTCGTGGCGGTCGCTCAGCGAAGGCGACAACCAGAAGATTACGCCGTGACGATTCACCCAGCAACATGTACCGCTCCTCACCGACGGAGTGGTCGGGATCGGACATGAGCATCGCCAGTGGATCGGCGAACACGGTCGATGCCTCCTCAAAAGAAACGCCATGGTCTCGGAGGTTGCTTGCCGCCTTGCTGGGATCCCATTCGAACTCGTACGCCACAGGTCGACACTATGAGAATACGGGGCGGTTCGGCATCAACGTGGCCTGTATCACCATACATGCACGCAGCCAATTCGATTTCACATCGTGCTCCGCGGCGCTCAGAACCGCAAACCGATCAGCTTCAAAACGATTCCGGAGGCGCCGGCCGATACGAACCGAACTAAGGAGCGCGTCCATGCGGGGAAGTAGAAACCCTCGAAGTCACTCGAACGCCACAGAAAAGGGGAGAAACCGCGAGTGCGCCAGTATCGCAAATTGCTGGTCGTCAGGAAGAAAGGGAGAACGAACACAGCCAATGCCCACACTATCAGCGGCAGATCGCGATCGGTTGCCTTCGAGATGCCATTCATTCCCAGGATGAGTATCGGTGTAGTGACAGCGGCGATCAGGGCGACCCAGCGGAACTTGAGATTGCCATCTGCGTCCATGGGTCCCCTGTCAAGCCGAACGCCTGGCCCTTCAGCCGCGCGCGTCTTTCCGCGCGTCGGCTGCAAGGGCTGG
>CAZTDK010000720.1:0-3712 GCA_964611965.1 uncultured Binatia bacterium (SeqCode)
GCTGCGCAAGGAAGTCCGGAAAGGGCTCGATCAACTCGACTGGGGCGAGGGGAGGCCACGCTGGTGTCACTACTGGTGTCAGCGTGCGTGTCACGGAGTCGCCCCACACTGGCTGAAGTTTGCCGCCAATAGCGAGAAATCCACGAGGACCGTACACCCGCTCAAATCGAAGTCGGCGCGGGCATCGAAGCCGGAATCGCCGGTGCACGTGCCGAAGCTGGTTGCGAGGATCGAGAAGTCCACGAGTTGCACGCAGTTGTCATCGTTGGCGTCGCCTTCGCGCAGCGTGCCGAAGTCCACGGGGTTGTCACCGGCAGCGAGGATGACAGGCTGACAGTTCTGCAGGGTGTGACTGTGCTTCACGCAGCCGACATACGTTCCGGGCGAGATGTTGGCACAGGTGAAGTGTCCGCTCTGATCGGTCGTCGGCAAGCAGGTTGTCGCACCTCCGCCTCCCTGTGGCGTCAGGTTCACCCGCAGAGGCACGCTCCAGCGCGCGTCGGGTGGCGTCGGACGGCCTTGCAAGGTCACCGAACCGAGCAGCGTGGCGCTGACCGGACTCTCCGTGGGCGTGCTTGTCGGCGTCGCGGTCACCGACGCGGTCGCCGCCGGCGTGTTGGTGGCCGTGGGGGTCGGCGTCGCCGCGTTGAGGGTCGCTGTCGGTGTTGGCGGCGGCGTCACGCTTGCTGTCGGCACCATCGTCGGCAGGCTGCCGACGGCGTTCAGGATTGCCTGGTTGATGGCGTACACCGTCCCATTGGGACCGATGACCGTCGGTGTATAGGCCTCGCCGACACCCGGTGACAGCGTGACCATTTGTGAGAGGGTGTTGGTTGTCAGATCCCAACGGTACAGGGTGCCGTCCTCGCTGTTCGCCATGACCGCGTTGGTGATTGGATCGATCGCCCCACTGTTGATGCACCACTCGCGCACCGCGTTGGGAAATTGCGCGATGAACTCGGGGTCCGGTGTGATGCCGGCGATGGTCAAAACCGTTTTCATCACCAACAGGCCGTTTGACGACGCATGCGGTTCCACCATCGTCGCGTTGGGATCGAGCACGGCGATCTTGTTCACACCATCGCCGCCGTCGAGACCGGCGTAATTGTTGTACTTGGTAAAGATGAGGTACGTAGAAGTACCGGCGTACGATGCCACGGAAGCGGCCGGCACGATGGATGGGGTGCTGTCCCACCCGAAGGCGCCGGCGGTCTTGGTTTGCGTCAGGTTGCTGGAGAAGTGCAGCATCCAGCCGCGCGAGCCGTTGAATGGATTGCCCATGACTCCGTAGTACACATCCCCATCGGGACCGACCACGGGCGATGCCGAGCTGTCATCCGTCAACGACGCGTTGTTCGTGGCAGCGTTGCGTGGATCCTTGAGCGCGACGCGCATGCTGACGCCCGGGGAGGACATCTTGAGTGCCAGTGTTGCGGGATCCAGACCGACGAGGTAGCTGCTCGTCGCGGTGCTGTTGCTGGCGACTATCGCGTACAGGGTTTGTTCGTCCTGGCTCAAGGCCGGTGCTGCCTGGTGTGGGACGCGGATGATGTTGGCGTCGCCACCTGACGCCGTCGCGGCCGAGGTCCACGTGCCATTGCCGTTGGCATCGATGCGCGCCAAGCCGCTCGTCAGTCCGAGTGGCGGGCTGCCACTGGTGCGAAAGCCGAAGTAAAGATTCCCCGCGCTATCCACGGTGATTGGCGTATCGATGAACACCGTCGTATTGAAGCTCGCGGGATTGGCGGAATAATTCGCCATGCCGAAGAACGCTAACTGGCCGGTGATGCCCGACCCGGCGTCGACGGTGTCGCGGAAGTAAACCGTGCCGCCGGCGCCCGCGAAGTAGAGGCGATTGCTCGCGGTCAGCGCCGGCGAGTAGCTCGGCGTCCAGTTGTGCGGCGGAAGAATATAGTCGGTGCTGGCTGACCAGATCAGCGAGCCGTTCACCCCGCTGCGCGCTTCGACCTTGAATCCACCCGTGCTACCCGTTTTCACGGGGACGATGACCGTGTTCGCGGGCGTCACCAGCGGCGTGCCGTAGTGGATGAGGATCTCGCCGCTCGGTGGTGCCTCATCGACCGGGGTGAACCAGCGGATGCCCGCGAAGGGCAGCGCCGCAACCGCGGAGAGCCCGGTGTGCTGCGGGTCGCGGCCATACGTCATCCAACCGTTCCCGGGAATGGCTGACAGGCGCGCGCGCTGTGCCACCGTCACCACGAGCGCCAATGCGGCGCTCGAGCAGAAGGCAACCAGCACTGCTCTGCGTATCGTTCGCCCGCTCACAATCGCGGAACTAGCACAGGTGAGCCGCAGCCCCTACTGCAAAACAGCCAGAGAGCGGTGTAACCCCCTCAGTCTTGGTGTCGTGCGGATGACCCGGCGAATGAATTCGCGGCAACGAAGGGCACCAAGTCGCCCTGCGGCGACTCCCCACCCCACAACCGCCAAGGCTGTCCGCACGCAGTGCGGCGGGGGGAGCCCACGCAGGTGGGCTTGGCGTCGCTTGTTGCCGCGGCGTCAGCCGCCGGGTGTTGACCAGACCGCGCCAACGGGACTGAAAGGTTACCCAGCGGTCTGATTTGTCAAAATGTGTCGATTCGGTTATCGGTGCGGCGGAGGGTTAGCGCCTGTGCAGGGATTCGCCTCAGGGTTCTGGGCAATGAGCCGCGTGTGTCGCGGCGAGGGAGTCTCCAAGTTTCCGAGCCGGAGCAGCGCTTCGGGAGCAATCGCGTGACCGCGCCGGGACGCAGAGACCTCCTGTGGATGGCGGTGGGCGCAGCGTTGTTGCTCGCGGTCATCCTGGTGGTGCTGCATTTCCAAAACCGGCAGAACCCCGCCGCCGAGCTCGCCTTCAAGGCGCAGCGCGTAGAAATCGTGGAACGCATGCGGCTGGAGTTGGCGTCGGCCTCGGAGGCGGAAAAGAGCGCCGTCCTGGCCATCACCGACGAGGAGTCACAGACCTACGCCGACCAGGCCCGCGCCGCCACCGCCGCGGTGGAGCGCGGACGCCAGGAGTTGGAGAAACTTCTGGAACCGAACGGTACCCAGAATGAAAAGGACCTGCTGACCCAGTTCTCGAAGGCGTTTGCCGACCTCCAGCGCATCGACAAAGACCTGTTGGACCTGGCGGTCAAGAATACCAACCTGAAGGCGAACAGCTTGGCGTTCGGGCCAGCGGCGGCGGCAGTCGATGAAATGGGCGCGGCACTGGCCCGTCTGGTTGCGGCGCATGGCAACACGACGCCCGCGGACGATCTCAAAATCCTGCAACTTGTCGACGGCGCTCGCATCGCGGCGCTTCGCCTCCTGACCCTGCTCCCGCCGCATATCGCCGAGGAGAGCGACCGAAGGATGGATGAGATCGAAGCAACGATCAATCAGGAAGATCAGACGGTTCGCCAGAATCTGGAGGGCCTCAACGCGCTTCCCGGCGTCGGCGGCAGCGCCGATCTGACTGCCGCGACGGCCAGCTATGCGCGCTTCACTGAGCTGAAAGCGCAAATCCTCAAACTCTCCCGCGAGAATACCAACGTGCGCTCCCTGGCCATCTCGTTGAACCAGAAGCGCAAGGTAATGCTGGTCTGCCAGGACGCACTGGGCGCTCTCGAGCAAGCGATCCAAGCGGAGCCGATTGCCGTCCCGGTCAGCCCTCGCTAGGACCTGCGGTCGGCGTCCTTTCTATGGACCGCTTCCGTTGGTCGCTACGGGC
>CAZTDK010000721.1:0-3699 GCA_964611965.1 uncultured Binatia bacterium (SeqCode)
CACCGAATCGAAGAACAGGATTTCACCGAGCTCTCCCGCTCGCACCAACTCCGCCATCTTGCGGACCGACGGGCTGTAGAGAAACACATGATCCACGAGCAGGACGCGATCCATCTCGCGCGCCAAGGCCACCAACTCCGTGGCTTCGGACACCGAGGACGCTAGCGGTTTCTCGACGAGCACGTGTTTGCGTGCCTTGAGCGCGGCGGCCACGAGCGCATGGTGCGTGGCCACCGGCGTGGCAATCGCCACCGCGTCTACCCGCGGATCCGCCAGCACTTCGTTCACATCGGTCGTCCGAGCCACGGCGGGATACTGTGCGCCGACCGCGTCCAAGCGGCTGCGATTCGCGTCACAGAGCCACGCCAGCTGCGCGCGCTTCGAGGTGCTGCAGTTGCGGACCAGGTTCGGACCCCAGTAGCCGAGACCGATGAAGCCGACCGCGATCATATTTGTCTTTCCATCCAACCTGCGTCTTGTAAATCCGTAGTCCAGCGGTTGTCAACGTGCCCCGGCGTCACCTGTCACGGACCAACGGGGGCGGGCCACAACAGAAACGCCGGCCGCAGGTGCCGGGGTTACTTCTCCGACGTTGCTGCGACTGCCTCGCCGCGCGTGCCGAGCGCGTTCTCGATACGGCGCACGCGCCGCAACAGCTCCGGCAGACGTAACACGGCGGCGGACACACGGCGCCAGGCATGAATTTCGACGGCGGGATAACCGCCGACGATACTTCCGGCCGGGACGTCGTTGGGAATGCCGCTCTGCGCCGCGATTTGCGCGCCGTCACCGATCGTCAGATGCCCCGCGGATCCCACCTGACCGCCGATGCGCACGAAGCGTCCGACGCGCGTGCTGCCGGAGAGGCCAACCTGGGCGGCGAGGGCACTCCCCTCGCCGATCGAGCAGCCATGCGCGATCATCACGAGATTGTCGATCTTTGCACCGCGGCGAATCACCGTGGCGCCGACGGCGGCGCGGTCGATCGTGGTGTTGGCACCGATCTCGACGTCATCCTCGATCGTCACCGTCCCCCCTTGGACGATCTTGCGCGCCGTGCCGTCAGCCCCGATGACGTATCCGAAGCCATCACCGCCGATGACGCAGCCGCTCTGCAGGATGACACGGTGGCCGATGGTAACGCGTTCACGGATGGTCACGTGCGCGTAGGCGCGAAAGCCGCCGGCGATGTGGACCTGTGGGTAGATCACCACGTGCGGGTCGAGGCGGGCACCGTCACCAATCACCACCTCTTCACCAATGACACAGAAGGCGCCGACCGAGACGTCACGTCCCAACGTGGCGCTGGCGGCAATGACCGCCGTGGGATGGATTCCCTGCGGTTGTGGTGGCGGAACGTAGAACAGCTCGATCGCCTTCGAGAACGAGAGGTAGGGATCGGCGCAGCGCAAAGAGGGTAGGGGGACCTCAGCGGCATCCTTCGCAACGATAACCGCGGCGGCACGCGTGGTCTTGAGATGCTCGCGATAGCGCGGATTGGCTACAAATGTCAGCGTTCCGGGCGTCGCCTCCTCGATGGGTGCAAGGGCGTGAATCTCAATCGTGCCGTCGCCCCGCAGCTCGCATCCGAGCCGCTCGGCAATCTCTGCTAGTTTCATCGTCTCCTCCCCGCTGCGCGCGAGCTTAGCCAGGAAAGGGGGCCACCGGCAAACCAAGCGGCTGACGTTGCCTGCCGTGTCACCTGGATTCACACCGGTAAGTAGTACAAGGTGGTACGAGCGTGTGTAACGATCCCGACGGCGCGCGTTGCGTGCCGGAAAGTCGCGTGTTAGGAACGCCGACGACCATGCAGGAACCTGACTTCGAGAAGCGCGGCGGTCTGGTCACCGTGGTGACCCAGGACGCGGAAACCGGTGAGGTCCTGATGCTCGCCTACATGAACCGCCAGGCGTGGCAGAAGACCCTGGAAAGCGGCACCGCCTGCTACTGGAGCACCTCGCGCAACCAGCTGTGGCTCAAAGGCGAAACCTCGGGGAACGTGCAAGATGTGAAGGAAATTCGCATCGACTGCGATGCCGACGCCGTCCTGCTCAAAGTGCACCAACGCGGCGGCGCCGCGTGCCACGAGGGCTACAAGAGCTGCTTCTTTCGCCGCATCGACGCCGACGGATGGACGGTGGTAGCGGAACGCGTCGTCGATCCGGAGACGCTGTACGGCAAGACAAGTTGATGGAAGCCCTGAAAACCAATGGCTCAATGACTCAATGAGCAATGACATCATTCCTATGAACGTTTTGAAGCTTGGCATCCCCAAGGGCAGTCTGCAGGACACCACGGTCGAGCTGTTCCGCAAGGCGGGTTGGAAGATCGGTGTTTCCGATCGCAGCTACTTCCCGACCATTGACGATGCATCCATCCGCTGCTCGCTGGTGCGTGCGCAGGAGATGGCGCGCTACGTCGAAGACGGCACCCTCGACGCCGGCATCACCGGCATCGACTGGATCCGCGAGAACAACTCGCAGGTCGAGGTGGTGTGCAATCTGGTCTACTCGAAGGCCAGCTTCCGACCGACCCGCTGGGTCCTGGTGGTGCCGGAGGATTCGGCCGTGCGCCGCCCGCAAGACCTGCGCGACAAGCGCATTGCCACGGAGCTGGTGAACTACACCAAGCGTTACTTCGCGGAGCAGGACATTCCGGTGGATGTCGAGTTTTCATGGGGCGCCACGGAGGCCAAGGCCGCCGACGGTCTGGTCGACGCCATCGTCGAGGTAACCGAGACCGGCGGTACGATTCGCGCCAACCGACTGCGCATCGTTTGTGAGCTGTTCGAGTCGAACCCGCAGCTGATCGCCAACCCGGAGGCCGCAAAAGTCGATTGGAAGCGCGAGAAGATCGAGCAGATCAGCATGCTGCTGCAGGGGGCGTTGGCGGCGGAGAGCAAGGTTGGCATCAAGATGAACGTGCCCAAGGAGCAGCTGCAGACCGTTATCGGCATGCTGCCGAGCTTGACGGCGCCGACGGTGTCGCCGCTGTTTCAAACCGGCCAACTGCAGGGCGTGGAATGGTACGCGGTCGAGAGCGTCATCACCGAGCCCGAGGTGCGCGAGCTGATCCCGCGTCTCATTCGCGAAGGCGCGGTGGGAATCATCGAGTATCCGCTCAATAAGATCGTCGGGTGACGGGGCTAGGAGCAATGGGAAACCCGAAACAGGAATCCGAAAATTTGAAACCGGCAAACAAGGCCTCGTGCGCTTCTGTACCGCGGCGGTTTCCCGTTTTCCGTTTTTCATTTCCGGTTTCCGGATTTCCATTCTCTGCGTTCCTGATCGTCGGGTATATCAGCCTGCTGCTGCTTCCCGCCTGCAGCCGGCAAACGCTCGAGGATCGCGCTCGCGAGCAAGCGGAGAAGGTCATCGAGCAAATGGGGGATGCGCAAAGCCGGGCACTCGGGCAGAAGGTGACGCCTGACGAGGTCAAGCAAGCGCAGGAGGCGCTCACTCAAGTTCATGAATATATGGGCGAGGTGAACGGCAAGCTCGACGCCGTCACCGTCAACGCCGTCGAGTCATTCCAGCGTACACACGGGCTGAAAGACAACGGTATCCTCAACGAAAAGACGCAACGCCTGTTGCGGGAGGAGCTGGCGAAGAAGTAAGCCGGTCGCTCGTGGCGGGTGGCGCGTCGGGCAGGTTGCGCCGGTTATCACGGGCGACGAGCCACGGGCAACGAGCGTACCTT
>CAZTDK010000722.1:0-3698 GCA_964611965.1 uncultured Binatia bacterium (SeqCode)
TAATGCGCCGTCCGGTCCGCGATCGCCGCTGTCGAGATCTGCGGCGGCGCCCCCAACGACGAGGGAAACACACTCATGTCGCAGACGAACAAATTCTTCACCTCATGTGACTGGCACCACGAATTCACCACCGAGCGCGCCGGGTCTTCGCCCATCTTGCAGGTGCTCTGCGGGTGCGTCGACGCAATGGGAATATCGCCCTCGCGCACGCCGCGCCGATCGATGGCGCGCAGATCGTCGCCGGGCTTGAGCATCAGCATCTCGGTGTACGGCACCATGACCTGCTTAGCACCGCTGGCAAAGAGGATCTCAGCACAGTGCTTCATGCCTTCAACGAACAACTGCTGCTCCTTGGCATTCACGTGGTAGGTGATCTCCGGCTTGCCGTGGCGGCCGACACGTACCGCACCGGACGACTGGTCATGCATCAACACCAGGAGGCCCACCATGCGATGGTAGTTGCGCATCACCTCCCAGTGCTCGCGGCCGAAGCCCGGCACCTGTGAGGCCGTTGCCACCGGGAATCCGTACACCGGCATCAGGATGTAGCCGCTGTCCGGATCCTTGTCGAGATTGATGAACTCGTCGACGTAGTAGCTCTGCGGCACGCCGCGGTAGCCGTAGATGTCCTCGTCGTAGAGGCCGGCGAGCACGATGCTGGGGTGCAAGTGCAGGTTGCGGCCCACCTGGCCGCTGCCGTTGGCGATCTCGCTGTTGAGGAGAATCTGCGGCGAGTTGATCGCCCCGGCCGAGAGCACGACGACCGGTGCGTCAACCCGCACGCGGGATCGCGGCCGGTTGCACGCATCCACCACGACGCCTTCGACCGCACGCACCCGCCCACCGTCGGCGTGAATTTTTTTCACGGGACAATCGGCGTAAATGCGCGCCCCGGCGTTCGACGCCGCAGGGATGTAGGTGATGAGCATGCTCTGCTTGGCGTCGAACGGGCAGCCCAGCAGACAGAAGCCGCTGGTCGTGCAGCTCTCCCGATTGTGGCGTGCGATCAGACCGTGGTAGCCGAGCTTCTCGCAGCCGTCGCGCACCTTATTGTTCAGTGTGTTGATCTCGTGCGGCAGGATGTCCTTCACCTTGAGCATGCGCTCGACGCGCTCGAACGACGGCACCATCTGCGCATACGACATGTCGCGCAGGCCGTCCTCGCGCTTCCACTTCTCCAGGATCGGCTGCGGGGTCCGAAAGCAGTAGCAGAGGTTGTGCACCGTCGAGCCGCCGACGTTGCGGCCCTGCATGATGCCGATCGTTTGATCGACGGTCATGCGCTGTCCCATGTCTTCGTAGAGCAGCGGCATCATCTCATCTTCTCGCTGCGTGAAATCGGCGCTGGTGTAGTGCCCGCCCTGCTCGAGGACGACGACGTCACGCCCCGCCTCGGCCAACTCTTTCGCCACCACGGCACCACCCGCCCCGCTGCCGATGACGCACACCTCCGCCTTCAAGGTGAGGTCGCCGGAAATTTGCGCGCCCTTGGTAATCATCGCACTCAGCACTCAGCACTCAGCGCTCAGTACGCGCGGCGGCCGCGGCGCCCACGGGCCGTCGTAGTGAATCCCTTTCCACGTGGCGTCCTGCGCGTAGTAGCCGAGAAACGACAAATTCTTGAGTGCCTGGAACGCGATACGTCGCGTGGCAATGCTGCTGGTGGCCCAATCACGGAGGTAGGCATCTTGTTCCTGCGGACTGAGCTTGCTGAATCGATGCAGCTTGAGCTGCAACACCGGAGGTCCCCACTCGAACAGCGTAATCAGCCAGCTGAGCTGCGTTTGCGCCGTCGGGTCGAGCTGCAGCAGGGCCTGGTCGATCGTCTCGATCGCCTGGGTCTCACGCACGGCCGGCATATCGGGAGCGCCGGAGGCCACCATGCGCTCGACGATGACCGCAAAAATTTCCGCCTGCGGCGGCGTCAGCACACGCAAACCAGTGACCGGAGGCGCGGTCGCCGCGAGCCCCGGTGCAAGACGGAGCCGGGAGACCGCCAACAGGCCGGCACTGAACGCCGTCCAGCGCAGAAACGACCGCCGAGAAACCACCGCCGCCATGCGGGTCAGCTAGTCGCATCCCCGGCGATTTGCAAGGCGGTGTTGCGAGCATCCGCTACGCCGGCAACGCCGGCCCAATGAAGAACTCGTGCAGCGCTTCTGGGAGGTTCCGAAAGTCCGGCAATGGGCCGAGATGCGCGGCCGCGTCGACGCTGCTGTAGGTATTCCAGAACAGCACCGTGCCGCGACACGCCGCGGTCCGCACCGCGTTCAGCATCGCCGCCAGGCATTTCGCGGTGTAGGTCGTCTCCAGGTGAATGCCTTCGAGCTGCTGCAGGGTATCGCGCGCCCGGCGCCCGCCTTCCGTGGGCGCACCATATCCCGGCCCCACGTAGTCGCGCAGGATGCGAAAGTCGTCGCGCGTCACCGTCACGGGCGGGATGTGCGCATCGTAGCGGCGCAACAAGTCCAACGTCTTGGTCGCCAGGCGGCTCAGCTGCGCCGCTGACGGCGGGAAGATGTCGGAGACCAGCACCGCCACGACGCGGCCGCGCAGCCGGGCCAGCTTGGCACCAAGCACCAGGCCGGCCACGGTACCGCCGCTACCCATCGGCACAAAGATCCAGTCTGGATCCGGCAGCGCACCGGCGGCGATCTGCTCGCGCAGCTCCAACGCGGCGTTGACGTACCCGATCGTGCCGCGCGCCGATGTCCCGCCGGTCGGAATAATATAGGGCAGCTGGCCGCGCGCCAGCTCGCCGGCGCACACACCGAGGCCGCGCCAAGCCAGCGACGGCACCGTGGCAGCGTAGTGCAGCTCGGCGCCGGCGGCGTGATCGAGCAGCAGGCAGCGCCGCACGTGCTCGGTGACGGGTTGTTTCAGCAGCAACAGGATCGTCCTCAATCCGACCCGGCGCGCGCAGATGGCCGTTGCCAGGCCATGATGCGTGCCGATACCGCCCGAGGTAATCACCGACCGCTTGCCCCGCGCCAGGGCGTCGCCGAGCAGGAACTCGAGCTTGCGCGGCTTGTTGCCGCCGTACAGCGTCCCACTTTCGTCGTCGCGCTTCACCCATAGCGCGTCGGCTGCCAACGAGGCAGCCAGCCGATCGAGGCGCTGCACGCGCGTCGGCAACTGGGTCAGGTGCGCGCGCGGCAAGCGGCCGCGCAACGCCGGGAATGCCCGTTCGATGGCCAGGCAATCGTCGCCCGCGCCCTGCTCCAAGGCCGCCATAGTGGACGACCTGATAGCACGAACGTGGCGCGCGCTTCGAGGCCGCGGGAGGTTTGTCACGTGCCGCCTCCGCGGTGCGCACGTCCTGGCTTGCGAACGAGATCCCAGCTGTACTATCAGCACAAGGCCGTTTGCCTTGATGGAACAGTGCACACACTCCGACTCTGAGCCGCGCACCGTTCCCGGCAGCCGCCCGTCGCTGGGGGCTCGCCTCCTGGTTGCCACGTTGATCGGCGGGACACTTGGCCTCTTGTGCTGGCTCGGGCGCGTTTACCTCGCGCACGGCGGAGCGGGCGATTTCGAGAGGCCTATCGACATGGCCACCGATCTGCTTGCCGGCCGCAACCCATACGACCATCCGTACAACTTCTTCAACCTTCCGTATCCGCTACCGGCCGCGGTGTGTGGCCTACCGTTTGTCTGGCTGCCGAAGGAAGTGGCCGTCGGTCTGTTCTTCGGGATTT
>CAZTDK010000723.1:0-3693 GCA_964611965.1 uncultured Binatia bacterium (SeqCode)
GCCACGGCGCGGGGAAGAACTTCGTCGCAACCACAATGCCGTCACGATGCGCCGCGTCCTCGCTGAGCAAACGGCCGATGATGCGCTCGCTCTCGCCGTTGCCATACATCTCAGCGGTATCGAGAAGCGTGACACCCGCGGCGACCGACACCCGGTATGCCTCGCCGATCGTTTCGAAGTTGTAGCTCGGATCGTAGCTGTTCATTCCCCACGTCGTCTTGTCGCCCCACGCCCAGGTTCCGAGACCCATGAGCGGCAGCTGGACATCGCAACCGGCGAGTGGGAGCCGGGCCTCAATGACGTTTGCCATGCCGCGCCTCTTAGCACAGCTCGACCGCTGAGTCGCCCGCAACGGAGCGCTACCGAAGACCCCGCCAAAGGGACCGCGTTGATTCGGATCAGCCGAAGGCCGGCGCCGGACTGGAAGACAACCTGCGCCGTATGCCTTCGCGTGAGTGCGACACCACCTCGCTCTTGCTTCCCACGACTGCGAAGGTTTCGGAATGCCATTTCGTATCGACGCACTTGAGCGCAATGCGCCGCCAACATTCGCGCCCGGCACCAGCATTGCTCAGTCAGCGCCCATGCGGAGCGATCTGATCATTGGAATGGCCGGGTCTGGCGGGGATGGCGTGGTCTCTGCCGGCGAGTCGTTGACGACGGCGGCGGCACTGGCCGGGTACCACGCGATGATGACCAAGAGCTTCGGCTCACAGATTCGAGGTGGAGAGTCGTCCTGCCGGGTGCGCACCTCGACACAGCGGGTGCTCAACCCGGGCGGGATGCTCGACGTCGCCGTCGCGCTCAACTGGGAGGACTTCCTGAAGTTCGGGAGCGAGCTACCGGTCGACGGCCACACGATCGTCATTTACGACACCAAATCGGGTATCGAGCCCGACAAGCTGCCGCTCGCCGGTGTGACTCCGGCGGAGGCCTTGGCCGTGCCCATCACCGATCTCGCCAAGCAGACGGCCGGCACGGACAAGGCAAAGAACACCGTTGTCCTCGGCTTGTTGGCCGGCTGGTTCGGCCTGGCGCGGGACAGCTTGCTGGCCGGCATGCGCAAGAAGTTCGCGAAGAAGAACCCCGAAGTCCTCGCGGGTAACGAGCGGGCATTCGCCGCGGGCCTCGAGTATGCCGCGGCGCATCCATTACGCAGCGCCTGGGTGATGACGCCACCGGAGGCCAACGGCGCCGCACCGCTGCTCACTGACGGGAATGACATGTGCGCCGCAGCCGCCATCTTCGCGGGCTGCGAGTTCTTCGGCGGCTACCCGATCACGCCGTCGAGCGAGATCATGCAGTTTCTCAACCGCGAGCTCTGGAAATACGGCGGCACCGTCCTGCAAGCGGAAGACGAGATCGCCGGGATCGGCGCGGTCGTTGGAGCGTCGTTTGCCGGCAAGAAGGCCATGACGGCGACGTCGGGTCCCGGGATGTCCCTGAAGACGGAAATGCTCGGCCTGGCAAGCATCGCCGAGCTGCCCCTGGTGTGCGTCAACGTCCAACGCGGCGGGCCGTCGACCGGCTTGCCGACGAAGAGCGAGCAATCGGATTTGTTCCAAGCGATCTTCTCGGCGCACGGCGACAGCGTGCGGCCAGTGCTGGCGCCGATTGGCGTCGAGGACACGTTCCGCATCACCGTCGAGGCCTTCAACATTGCCGAGGCGTACCAGACACCGGTCATCGTGCTCAGCGATCAGGAAATCGCGCAGCGTAAGGAGACCGTGTCGGCGATCGACACCCGCGGCTTCGAGGTGGTCAACCGGCGTCGGCCGAGCGCCACAGAGCTGGAACAGTATGACCGCTATCGTCTGACCGAGTCCGGCATCAGCCCGATCAGCCAGCCCGGCATGCCGGGCGGCAACTACCTGGCGTCGGGCATCGAGCACAACGTGCACGGCGCACCCACCGCGAGCGGGGAAACCCATGCCCGCATGAACGACAAGCGACTGAAGAAGCTGCAGCCACTGAAGCAACGGCGCGATCTCTTCATCGTCGCCGGCGATGCGGACGCACCCGTGGCGCTGATCAGCTGGGGCAGCGTCGCCGGGGTCGCCCTGGAAGCCCTACAACTGGCACGCGACGCCGGCTTGCGCGTCAAGCTGCTGATACCGCAGCTCTTGTATCCGATCTCCGAAGAAATCTATCGCGACTTTTTCGCCTCGGTACAGGCTGGGCTGGTGGTGGAGCAATCCCATCAAGGACAACTGTATCGCGTCATCCGCATGTTCATCGACATGCCGCCGGGTGTCACGTCGATGGTCAAGAGTGGCGCCAACCCGATTCTCGTCAGCGAGGTGCTGGCGCGCGTGCGCGAGATGGCCATGGAGCTGCAACGGCGACGCGCCCCGGAGTTGCAGGTGGATGCGTGACGAGCCCAGACAACAGACAACAGACGACAGACGACAGACTAGAGACAACAGACCAAGAGAGAGCAGACGGGCAGATCAGATGACGGATTGCGACCACCCAGACGACACCGAATGTTGTCTCTGCGTCTGTTGTCTGTCGTCTGTCGTCTGTCGTCTCCCTGAGGAGAACCAGCCATGAGTCCCGCAGTCGCACCGACGGTCAGCCATCACGCAAGCAATGATTACCAGAGCGCATTGAAGCCGATCTGGTGTCCAGGATGCGGTGACTTCGGCGTGTTGACGGCCGTCTACCGCGCCCTGGCCACGATCGGCCGCGCGCCCCACGAGATTGCATTCGTCTCCGGCATCGGCTGCTCGAGTCGCATTCCGGGCTATACCACGGCCTACGGGTTCAACAGCGTGCATGGCCGCGCGCTCCCCATCGCACAAGGCATCAAGCTGGCGAATCCCGATCTCCTGGTGCTCGTGGCCGGGGGCGACGGTGATGGCTTCTCCATCGGCGGTGGTCATGTGCCCCACGCCATTCGCCGCAACGTCGACCTCACCTACATCGTTATGGACAACCAGATCTACGGACTCACCAAGGGGCAGCTGTCACCGACCTCGAAGCGCGGGCTGGCGACGGTGTCGTCGGCATACGGGAGCCTCGAGGATCCCGTCAATCCCCTGCTCTACGTGCTCGGCTACGGCGCGGGTTTTGTCGCGCAGGGTACCCCCGCCGACATGGGAGGCCTCGTCGCCATCATTGAGGCCGGCATCCGCTATCGCGGCTTCGCGTTCATCAACATCCAGTCGCCGTGCGTCACCTTCGGCTCGCCTGACGCCCAGCTCAAGCAGCACAAGTTGGGAATGAAGAGCCTCGAGAAGATGGGGCATGACAGCACCGATCGCCTGCGCGCCATGGACCTGGCGCAGACGTACGGCACCGAGTTGTACACCGGCATCCTGTATCGCGATCCGGCACCGCGGCCGACGTATGACGACCAGGTGCGCGAGCGTCACGCGCAGCTGCGAGTTGCGGCACTGCCGAAAGACAGGATACTCGATCGGTTCAAGCCCGAGTAGCCATCGCGCACCTACGAGAAACCCGTCGGAATTGGCGGCCGCAGTCCTTTAGTGCTGGGGCCGCCCTTGCCCACTATTCCCACCGGAGGGTGCCGGTGCGTGCGGCGCGGCAGGGGCTCGACGCGGCGCTTCATATTGTGGTTGCGGTTGGCTGCCACCGTGTCCGGGATACACCCGATTCGCCGGCTCTCCCGGAAGCGGACGGGGTGGAGGCTGCGACCGCTGAACCTGCGGCGCTGGCGGCGGCCCGCCT
>CAZTDK010000724.1:0-3681 GCA_964611965.1 uncultured Binatia bacterium (SeqCode)
CAGCTGCGCCCGGCGCACGCGAAACCGGATGCGAGGTGTCACTGGGAGCAAATCGTGCGGCAAAGGCTGCGAACTTTCCACACCACCGAAGGGCAGACCACCAAGCCGCAGATCTGGCCCTTCGAGAAGCGGAGAGGCCGCGCGCATCGTGTCCACGAGACCGAAGGTAGTCTTCGCACAAGGAGGCAATATGAACCGGCTGTGAAAAGGGAGAGGAACCCCCCCTAGCCTATTCAGCTCCCGATGGCCCACGGGTGTAAATCGGCGTACGGGCTTGACCCCGATCGGCGTTCAAAGCTGACCCGACGCAGACGGTCTGAATCTTCAATGCTGGGGCAGGTTGGCCGTTCTGGAGTGGGGTCAATATTGGAAGCCGATTGGGGGGGGGCAGACCCCGCGCCGATTCACAGCGACCCCTCTTCAGCCTTGCGTGCCAAGGGGTGCGGACAAAACGGCACCCCAGTGGCACCCGGCCCCCGTAAGTGCTCGACAACAAAGGAATGACCGTCGGGTTCTTAAACCCGATATAGTCACACCCCTTTCAGGTGTCCGGCGAGTTCGCCCTGCAGTGTCTGCCCGCTCTCCGGCGCGGCGGTGTCTTGGGGCAACGGCAAGTGCTCGGTGTCGCCACCGTCGGCGGTAGCAGAGCGGAAGCGCTGCACACCGCCGAGGATCTTGTGCCGCACCAGGCGATTCTGCATCACGTTCAGCGGCAAGAAGCCCAGCGTCTGGATCCAGCTTGACTGCCGGCGCACGGTCCAGCGCTTGAGGATCGACGACGGCGAGTAGAAGCGCTGCCAGGCGCGCACCCAGCCTTCGCGCAGCGTTTCGCGCGTCATGCCCTGGGGCACGAAGTACGGCGCGCCCGCATCGTGGTCCTTGCGCAGCCACCAGCGCTTGTCGGTGAGTCGGCCCTCGGCCAGCAAGCGGCGGTAGAGCTTGGTGCCCGGATAGGGCGTGAGGATGGCATAGCTCGCCATCGTCAGCTGCATCTGGATGCCGAACTCGACCGTGCGATCGAAGACCTCCGGGTCGTCGGTGTCGAAGCCGAAAACGAAGCTGCCCCAGCTGGAGATGCCGTGTTCGTGCAGCATGTCCATGACCTCCTGGTACTGCGAAGGTCGGTTCTGGCGCTTACCGGTGTGCTGCAACGTCGCCTCGTCGATGCTCTCGAAGCCGATGAACAGCGCCTTGCAGCCGCTCTCGGCCATGAGCTTCACGTTCTCAATGCGCTTGACCGCCGCCAGCGAGCACTGGCCGATCCAGTGCTTGCCGAGGTCCGCCATGCGCGTGAAGAGCTCGCCGGAGTACTTGCGATGGATCATGACGTTGTCGTCCGCGAACATGATCAGCTTGCCGAGCGTGCGGAGCTCGCCCAGAACCTCATCCACGGGTCTGAAGCGCATGGTCGTGCCGTTGGCGGTCGACACGCTGCAAAACTCGCAGGGATAGGGGCAGCCGCGCATGGTCTGCACCACCTGGAACGGAATGTACTTCTTCGAGCTGAACAGGTCGCGACGCGCGTCGGGCTTGCCGCCCAGGCTGGGCAGCGCTCCGCGGTACACGCGCCCGAGCCGGTTCTGCTTGAAGTCACGCAAGAGCCCTGGCCAGAGATCTTCCGCCTCGCTGACCACGACGGCGTCGGCGAAAGCCAGCGCCTCGTCGGGCAGGGCGGTTGGATGGATCCCGCCCATCACGACCTTGACGCCGCGCTGGCGGTAGGCGCGCGCAATCTCGTAGCTGCGGCGCGCGGTCTTGCTATCGACGCTGATTGCGACCACATCCACGTCCTTGACGTCGCGTTCGATGTCGAACGGCCGCACGACGTCGTCCGTGTAGATCACTTCGTCCTCGGACGGCGTCAGCGCCGCCAGGATGCCGAGACCCAGGCGGGGCAGAAATGCTGAGTCCTCACTGGCAGTGGCGATGAGTTCGATCTGCATGGTGAAGTGCCAATTGTTACTCTTAGCCGAGGGGCTTCGGTTCTGATAGAGCCTGACCTGACACTTACCCCATAGCTGCCATCTCCTGTGTCTTTGGGGCCTGGGCAACCGCCGCGTCGGCCATCGTCAATTACCGGCTGAGCGGTGCGTCGAACACGCCGGTCGGTGATGTGCAGAGCTTCGCCATCAGCCCGAACGGGGCCTGGGTCGTCTATTTGGCTGACGAGGATTCTCCGTGACGCCATCCGCATCTTGATCCGCCAGGTACACGTCTTCGAGCTTTATAGCCGCCAACTCGATGGTTCCGGATCGGTCACCAAGTTGAACCCGCCGCTCGTGCCCGGAGGCTTCGTGCAGGCCCTGAGAGCCACTGCGCAGATCGACGCGACCTCCACTCGCGCAATCTATCTTGCCACTCAAGATGCGGCGAACGTGCGGGAGCTGTACACCCGCGCCCTCGATGGCTGGGGCACGGCAACCAAGCTCAACGGTCCATGGTCGCCAACGGCAACGCGACGCTGACGGGCAGCAATCCGTTGCAGATCAGCGCCGACGTTCTTTGGGTGGTGTACACGGCGGATCAAGACACGGATGAGGTTTTCGAGGTGTACAGCCGGTCGATCGACGGCGCCGGCGCACCGACCAAACTGAACGCCCCGATGGTTGCCGGCGGAGACGTCACATTCTCGGTGGTCCGCGTCAGCCCGGATGCCACGCGGGTGGTCTATCGTGCGGATCAAGACACCGACGAGGTCTACGAGGTATACAGCCGTACGATCGACGGCTCCGGGGCGCCGATCAAGTTGAACGGGCCGCTGGTCACCAACGGCGACGTCTGCCCGGGCAGCCTGACGGACTGCGTGCAAATCAGCTACGATTCGCGCTGGGTCGTCTACCTCGCCGACGAAGACGCCGACACGGTCAACGAGCTGTACAGCCGCCGCATCGACGGGATAGGGGCCCCGATCAAGCTCAATGCAACGCTCGTCAACGGCGGCGATGTCAGCCAGTTTCAAATCAGCGCCGATTCGACGCGAGTGGTATACCTTGCCGACCAAGACACCGACCAGGTGTTCGAGCTCTACTCGCGGCCGATCGACGGCTCGGGCACGCTGGTCAAGCTCAACACTGCGGGCGCCGGGCTGCAGACGTTGACGGGAGTTCCCTTTCTGCTCAGCCCGGATGCCCGCTGGGCAGTGTATCGCGCCGATCAGCTGCGGGCGGCGGCAATGGCGATGCGCTTGCGAGTGCCGAGCTGTACGACCCGTTCACGGCGACGTGGAGCGCTACCGATTCGATGCCCTCGAACAACACGGTACCGGTGGAGGTGAGCATTCTCGATCGCAACGATCCAAACCAAACAGCTGTGCACGAGACAACGATCGCTAGCCTCAAGCCGGCATCCGTCAACGCCCCACCAGTGATCGTGACTTTGTGGCCGAAGAAGATCTCCCGCTGATCTTTGATGATGATGTCGGTATGCGGCTCGAAGATCGAGACGATCTTGTCTTCGGGCCGCAGCGACTCCCCGGCGATCACCCGCCTTTCGGTCTGGCGGATAACCTGTGCGGCCAATGCGCCGTAGTGTTCCAGCTCAGCCTCAAGAGCCATGGCGGTGAGGGGTGCGGTCGTCGGCACGTGCTTGAGCTCTCTCCGGACTCGCTCGGCATCGTTGAGCGTCTTGCGCGCCACCTTGAGCAAGTCCCGGTAGAGGCTCACGCGGTCGGTGTTCTTCCTC
>CAZTDK010000725.1:0-3671 GCA_964611965.1 uncultured Binatia bacterium (SeqCode)
AGGCAGTCTTCTGTTCCTCAAAATCCTGCTCGGAGATCAATCGTGAGGAGAATGACACATGCCTAATCTGCGAATGTTTCCCGCCACGCGCGTGGCCCGCCGACTGCTGTCGTTGCCCGAGTCGCTGTTCGCACGCCTGACGGGCCGGCAACGCGTCGTGCGCGATGGCCGGGTCTTGAACCGGCGCGTGCAACTGCTGCTCGCCGTGGGCGCGCGCACCGGCCAGGGCCAGCTGAAGTTCAACGTGGCGGCCGCGCGGGCGCATCTCCGGCACTTTGGCCGGATCGGCATGCCGCTCGTGACATCGGTCCACATCGTCGACCGCCGCATCCCGGGGCCAGGCGGCGAGCTGCCGGTTCGCGTCTACCGCAAGTTCGGCGCGGCGGCGACACCCCCGGCGATCGTCTACTTCCATGGTGGCGGCTGGGTGACCGGCGACCTCGAGACCCATGATGGCACGTGCCGCCTGCTGGCCGAGGTGACGGGATGCGTCGTGGTGGCTGTCGACTATCGGCTGGCGCCGGAGCACCCGTTCCCGGCCGCCATCGACGATGCGGTGGCCGCGTATGTGTGGGTGCATCAACATAGCGGCGAGCTGTCGATCGAGCCGGGGCGTGTCGGTGTCATGGGCGACAGCGCCGGCGGCAACCTCAGCGCCGCGCTCGCCCTTGAGGCCCGCGGACTCAACGTTCCACCACCGGCAGCGCAGGGATTGATCTATCCGGCGGTGGATCTGGAGATGCGCGCCGCATCCCACGAGACCGTGGGCACCGGGTTCGGCTTGGATCGCGCCGCGATAGAATGGTTCCGCAGCCAGTACCTGCCGCCACCGGACGACTGGCGATCGCCGCGGGTCTCGCCCCTCCTGGCGGGCGATTTGTCGGGGCTTGCGCCCGCCCTCGTCGTGACCGCGGGCTTTGATCCGTTGCGTGACGAAGGCAAGGCCTACGCCGACGCCCTGGCGGCGGCCGGCGTACCAGTGCGCTATCGCTGCTACGACGACATGATCCACGGATTCTTCAGCATGGGCATCCTGCCCGAGGGCATGGCGATTGCCACCGAGGTCTGCCAGGCCATGGGCGAGCTCATGCACGCGGGGCGCTGACGCGGTGTACGTCAACCACGACCCGTCGAAATCCCGCAATCAATCCGCCGCCAGCTTCTTGACCTTTCCGGCGTCATCGGTATCCTCGTAGAATTTCGACAGGAGGGTTTATCGTTATGAGCAGTGCAGGACTTAGCATCGATGATCTCATGAGCCGTGGCAAAACCGGACGCGAAACAAGCAAGCTCATGAATGTGAAGGTTCCCAGCGGGATACTGGAGCGCATCGCCACCGTTGCCGACAAGCTGCGGACGAGCAAGACGGAGGTCGTGATTGCCATTCTGAACGAGGGTTTGGATCGGGCGGACAACGAGCTGAAGGGATGGAAGGCGCCGCCGAAACCGGTGATCCCCAAGAACCGCCGGTGCACCGTCGCCGGGTGCGATCGGGAGAAGGTCGCCAAAGGCCTGTGCGCGACGCACTACCAAGCGGAGCGGCGCGCGGCGATGGGGTGATCCGACCGATCGACACGCTCACGCAACGCGCGACCGCGCTGCTCGCCCAGATGAATCTGGACGAGAAGCTCCATGTACTGTCCGGCGATCTGCCGGTCGTGCGTGGGTTGATCGAAGCCTCGCTGGCGTACGGGGTACGGCCGTTCGTGGCCGGGGCGCTGCCGCGGCTCGGTCTGGCGGGGGTGCGTTTCTGTGACGGGCCGCGTGGCGTCGTCGTGCCGGGGTCCACCTGTTTCCCGGTTTCGATGGCGCGCGGCGCTACGTGGGACCCGGCGCTCGAGGAGCGTGTCGGTGCGGTCATGGGCGCCGAGACGCGCGCCCATGGCGGCAATCTGCTCGGCGCCGTGTGTATCAATATCCTGCGTCATCCGGCCTGGGGACGGGCACAGGAGACCTACGGCGAAGATCCGCATCACGTCGGCGAGATGGCGGTCGCCCTGGTGCGCGGCATTCAACGCCACGTCATGGCGTGCGTGAAGCACTTCGCGGCCAACAGCATGGAGAACGCCCGCTTCACGGTGGATGTCCGCATCGGTGAGCGCCCCTTGCGCGAGGTGTATTTGCCGCACTTCAAGCGCTGTGTCGACGCCGGCGCCGCCTGCGTGATGAGCGCGTACAACCGGGTGAACGGCGAGCGCTGCGGCCACAGTCGTCGTCTGCTGCGCGACATCCTCAAGACCGAGTGGGGTTTCGAGGGCTTCGTCATGTCCGACTTCCTGCTCGGTATTCGCGATGCCCGCGCCGCCATCGTGGCCGGTCTGGATCAGGAAATGCCGTTGCGCTGGCGTTTCAGAGGGCTGCGGCGGTTGGTGGACTCCGGGGCGGTTCCCACTGCGGCGATCGACGAAGCTGTGGTGCGCATTGTCCGCCAGCAGCTGCGCTTCGCCGCAGCGCCCGCGGCCGCGGAGCTCGCCGCGCCCGGGTGTGCGGCGCACCGTACGCTTGCTCGTGAGGTGGCGGAGAAGGCCATCGTGCTGTTGCAGAACGGTCCGGCTGCGGCCGGCGCTCCGGTGTTGCCCATCGATCGCACGGCGCTCCGCCGCATTGCCGTCATCGGCCGCCTGGCGGCGCGTGCCAACACCGGTGACCACGGCAGCAGCAAGACGCGGCCGAGCGAGGTGATCACGCCCCTGGCCGGCATCCGTGCCCTCGTCGGGAGTGCGGTGAGCGTCGATTGGGTGGATGGGCGTGATCCGGCGGTGGCGAGTGCTGCGGCGCACGCCGCCGATATCGCCATCGTCGTGGCCGGCTACACGTACCGCGACGAGGGCGAGTACGTCGTCCTGTTCGGCGGTGATCGCGCGGCATTGACGCTGCGATCCCGTGACGAGGAGGTCATTCGCGCCGTCAGTGCCGTCGCCCCGCGGACGGTCGTAGTGCTGATGGGCGGCAGTGCCATCGTCACCGAGGCGTGGCGCGAACAGGTCCCGGCAATCCTCATGGCCTGGTATCCTGGGATGGAGGGCGGGCACGCGTTGGCGAATGTCCTCTTTGGGATCGTCAACCCGAGCGCCAAGCTGCCGTGTGTCTTCCCGCGCGCCGCGCGCCAACTGCCATTCTTCGATCGCAACGCCCGATCGATCGAATACGGTCTGTTGCACGGCTATCAGTGGCTCGACAAGAACGGTGAAATTCCCGCGTTCGCGTTTGGCTTCGGCCTGTCGTACACGACGTTCGCGTACACCGACCTGGAGATTCCGAGTGAGATGCATGGTCCCGACGACGTTGTGCGGTTGCGTGTCGCGCTGCGCAATGCCGGTGACCGGGCTGGCGAGGAAGTGGTCCAATGCTACGTCGGCTATCCCGAGTCACGCGTCGAGCGCCCGGTGAAGGCGCTGAAAGCGTTCCGCCGGGTTCGACTGGCAGCGGGTGAGACGCGACACGTCGAGTTGGAGATTCCGGTGTCGTCGCTGGCCTACTGGGATTCGGCGGCGGCGCGATGGTGCGTCGAACCTGCGGCGTACGACGTCTTCGTCGGCGGCTCGTCGCGCGACGGGGATTTGTTGCGCGGCGGGTTTTGTGTAGGTGAGCCGCCGGCGGTCGACCTGCTGCCCGTCGTTGAGGGCGAGGAAGCGAATGGAAAACCGGGAATGGAAAATTGAGAAGGGAGA
>CAZTDK010000726.1:0-3666 GCA_964611965.1 uncultured Binatia bacterium (SeqCode)
GACCGCCAAGGCAGCAGCGGGCTTTTCATAAGAACGCACCGCTGTGACGAAGAAAGCAACGCGTGTGCCGCGTTGCCGATCAGTGGCGCGCGCGGTAATCGGCGCACCCTTTGCTGAAAATATTCTCGTTTTTGGGTTTTAGACGCGAACCGCGCAGGTGTGGGAGCCTGCGGCCGGCGTCTCTTCTATGGTCCGCTCCCCGTTGGGTCGCCGCACCATGCCCAGTCCGACAGCCTGCTAACGGCACCTGTTCATGCCTCGGCCCCTTCGAACAACAGCGTCGTGCGAATCCAGGCAACAATGTCTTCCACGCCCGCCCCAGTTTTCAAGTTGGTGAAAAGAAACGGACGCGTGCCGCGCATGCGTCGTGCATCGCGATCCATGACGGAGAGGTCGGCGCCGACCATTGGCGCGAGATCGGTCTTGTTGATGACCAGCAGATCGGACCGTGTGATGCCCGGGCCGCCTTTCCGTGGGATCTTGTCGCCCGCGGCGACGTCGATGACGTAGATACAGGCATCGGCCAACTCGGGACTGAATGTGGCCGCGAGATTGTCACCGCCGGATTCGATGAAGATGATGTCGAGCGGGCCAAGCTTGTCCTCCATGCGTTGCACCGCGAGGAGATTGACGGTGGCATCTTCGCGGATGGCGGTGTGCGGACAGCCGCCGGTCTCGACGCCATCGATGCGTTCCGGACTGAGCGCGCCGGAACGCACCAGGAACTCGCAATCTTCCCGCGTGTAGATATCGTTGGTAACGACCGCGAGCCGGTACACATCGCGCATGCGTTTGCACAGGCGGTCGACGAGCGCGGTCTTTCCGGAGCCAACGGGTCCGCCAATACCGATCTTCAGTGACATGCTGCCTCCTGGTTCACGAAGTGCGGGATTCATTTGAGTGGCGCGAATAATCTCGTGCGGTCCGCCGCATGTCAGGTGGAGTAGGGTCACTTTGGTTGCACCTCTCCCTCCGCGAATCACGAGCGGAACAACCGACTGTACTGGCGCTCGTGGCGCATGCTGGCAATCTCGAGCCGGGGCGCAAAGCTGGCGACGTCCTCCGCGCCGAGGCCGAGCACGCGGTCCGCCCCAGCGACGACCGCAGGCTCCAGCGCCGCGATCAGTGCGGTGGCGGCGCGGTGGCCAAGCACGCCAAGACGCATGAGCGCGGCGGTCATTTGGGCAACGGTTTGATATCCCCAGGTCACGAGACTCTCGCGCTCGTCGGCGCCCAGGACAGCAGCGACGCTCTGGAAGACAATCGCATGATGCCCCGGGCTGGTGCCGGCCTCCACATCCGCCCGCAGCGCAGCCAGCGGCGGGTGTGAAAAGACAACGCTGGCCTCCGCGAGAAATGCCCGGCCGGTGCTCGTTGAGGCGTCGCGGAGCTCGCGCGGCAGCTTCATCGCGTGCAGGATACGATCGGCTGCGTGGACCAAGTCCAAATCACCGGTGACCATGGCGCGCTGCGCTTGCAGCCCCAGCAGTCCATCGCAGCGCAACAGGTGCATGCTCCAGATCTCTGCCACGATTCCACGCCAGGTCGCCACGTCGATGCCATCGTTGTGCTGGAGCAGCCCCTCAAGCCCGTAGGACTGGGCGAAGGCCCCGGACGGAAACAACGAGTCGGTGACTTGCAAAAGCGAATACCAGTGCATTTTCATCAAACTTCAATGGTGGTGGGTCGGGCGCTGCACCGAGAGGAATGGCTGCCGCACGCGTTGCGCAGCGATGCCGAGGCGCTCCCAGAGCTCGGCGAGCGTATGATCGTAGAGCACGGCCACACTGTCCGCACCGATGTCGATCGGGAAATGGCGATTGCCGATCTCATACGCGACGCGCAGCAGCGCACGCCTGTCGGCGGTCTGGATCAGCCACACGTCTTCGCTGGCGGCAACCACCTCCACATGAATGGCGTCGCCGATATACACGACCGTTCCCGGCATGAGCGGCGTGCCCGTCGGCAACTTGAAGCCGATCGCCCGTCCGGCCGCGGTGGTAACGCGCTGATGCGTCTTGGCGCGCTCTTCCCACGTCAGTACGAGCGGCTCCGGCAATGAGCCCGGCGGGGGAGCATCGGTTGGCAGGTGGTCGACGATGAGCATCGCAAAGCGCGGCGGTCACTCAGAAAAGGAAGTAGCGTTGCGCCAGCGGGAGCACCTTCGCCGGCTCGCACGTCAGCACTTCACCATCGGCGCGAACCACGTAGGTTTCCGGGTCGACCTCGATCTTCGGCAACGCGTCGTTCAGCACCATGTCACGCTTGCTCACGGTGCGGCAGCCCTGGACCGCACTGATCCGCCGGGTCAGCCCCAAACGGGCGGGCAGCCCGTTGGCGACCGCGGCTTGCGAGAGGAAGGTGAGACAGGTCGCCGCACGGGCGCGGCCGAAATCGCCGAACATCGGCCGCATCCAGACCGGCTGGGGCGTCGGGATCGAGGCGTTCGGGTCGCCCATCTGGGCCCATGAAATGAAGCCGCCCTTGAGAACCAGCTCGGGCTTGACGCCAAAGAAGGCCGGTGACCACAAGACCAGGTCGGCAAGCTTGCCCACTTCGATCGACCCCACACTGTGGGCGATGCCGTGCGTGATGGCCGGGTTGATCGTGTATTTCGCGACGTAGCGCCGAGCCCGCAGGTTGTCGTTGTCACCGCGCTCCCCGGCAAGCGGCCCACGCTGTTGGCGCATCTTGTGCGCCGTTTGCCAGGTGCGGATGATCACTTCACCGACGCGCCCCATCGCTTGCGAGTCGGAGGACAGCATGCTGAAAGCGCCGAGGTCGTGCAGGATATCCTCGGCGGCGATGGTTTCGGCGCGGATACGTGACTCCGCAAACGCCACGTCCTCCGGCACCTGGGGATCCAAGTGATGACAGACCATCAGCATGTCGAGGTGCTCGTCGATGGTGTTGACGGTGTAGGGCCGTGTCGGGTTGGTCGACGAGGGCAGGACGTTCGGCTCGCCGCACACCCGGATGATGTCCGGCGCGTGCCCGCCGCCGGCGCCTTCGGTATGATACGCGTGGATCGCACGCCCTTTGAAGGCGGCGATCGAGTCCTCGACAAAACCGGATTCGTTCAAGGTGTCGGTGTGCAGCGCGACTTGCACGTCATACTCGTCGGCAACGCCGAGGCAGCAATCGATGGTGGCCGGTGTGGTGCCCCAGTCTTCGTGCAGCTTCAGGCCGATGGCGCCGGCCTCGATCTGCTCGCGCAGCCCCTCGGGCTTGCCGGCGTTGCCCTTGCCGAGGAAGCCGAGATTTACCGGCAAGCCTTCAGCCGCCTCGAGCATGCGGGCCAGGTTCCACGGGCCGGGCGTACAGGTGGTCGCGTTGGTCCCGGTCGCCGGACCGGTGCCGCCGCCGAGCATCGTGGTGACCCCGGACGCGATGGCCTCGTAGCACTGTTGCGGCGCAATGAAATGAATGTGGGAGTCGATACCGCCGGCAGTGAGGATCTTGCCCTCACCGGCCAGGGCTTCGGTTGACGGCCCGATCACCATCCCAGGCGTCACCCCGTCCTGGATGAGCGGGTTGCCGGCTTTGCCAATGCCGCTGATGACCCCGTTCTTGATGGTCACGTCGGCTTTGATGATGCCCCAATGATCGAGGATGAGCGCGTTGGTAATCACCAGGTCGGCGCATTCCGCGCTGGGGAACGGGCTT
>CAZTDK010000727.1:0-3664 GCA_964611965.1 uncultured Binatia bacterium (SeqCode)
GTACCGTGGTCATTCAAAACCAACCACAGCGTCTCGACCCGGACGATATCTGGTCGACCATCGCGCGCGAACAGGTGCGCTTCCTGACGATTGTCGGTGATGCCTTCGGGCGGCCGTTGCTCGACCAACTGGCGCACCAGACCTACGACTTGTCCAGTTTCAACGTTCTGCTCTCAGGAGGCGCCATTCTCACCCCCGCACTCAAGCAAGAGTTTATGCAGCGCATCCCACATCTCATGATCATCGACGCCTTCGGCGCTTCGGAAACCGGTGGCCAGGGCACCCAGACCAGCATGGCCGGCAGCGAGGTCACGAGCGGGCGCTTTCGCATGAACGACGACACCATCGTCCTGACGAACGATCTCAGCGGACCGTTGCAGCCGGGCGCCGCAGAGAGCGGTTGGCTGGCACGCCGCGGCCATGTCCCGCTGGGTTATTTCAAGGACGCCGAGAAGACGGCACGCACGTTCCCGGTGCTCGACGGCGTGCGCTACGCGGTACCGGGCGACCATGCGATGCTCGGGGCTGACGGCGCGATCACGGTGCTGGGCCGCGGCTCGGTTTGCATCAATTCGGGCGGCGAGAAGATCTACCCCGAGGAAGTCGAACAAGCGTTGAAGCATCACCCCTCGGTGTACGACGCGGTGGTCGTCGGCACGCCGAACGAGCGCTTCGGGCAACAGGTGACGGCGGTGGTGCAAGCCCGCGTCGGCGAGGTACCGAGTGAGTCGGAGCTGCTCGAGTTCTGCGCGCGGCACCTGGCGCGCTACAAGCTGCCACGCACCATCGTATACATCGATGAGATGGTCCGCAGCCCGTCGGGCAAAGCCGACTACCGCTGGGCAAAGAAACTAGCCTACGAACGTTTAGGCCTTCGCGACTAAGGGCCCGCGGCCGGCGTCTTTTCTATGGACCGCCCCCCATTCGGGGAGCCTCAGGACAGGATTGGTCGCTGGGGATAACCAGGTTCGACACGCCACTGTCCTCGGCGGGCGGCTCCATCTCTATGGCTCGCCTCCCCGTCGGTCGGTACGCACTTCGAAGTCCCGACAACTGGGACAAGACAGCGTACAGTACGGAATACGGAGCGTCGAATACGGAGTGGCGACTCCGCATTCTCCATTCCGTATTCCGCGCTGACAAATGCTCGCTACGTGAACCTACAGACTCCGCGCGAGCGGTTGCTGCTTAACGGGTCTTCTTTTCCGCGATCGCCAGCGCTTCATTCAGCAAGGCGACGACGACGTCGGTCTTGCTGGCGCTGAGCTGCTTCGCGAGTTGATCAATGGCCGCCAGCGTATCGACTGGAACCTTCACATTCATCAGCCGTGTTGCCGCCGGCGTGCGTGTCTTCAAGTCTGCAAGTCGCAGCTTCTGCCGTTCAACTGTCACCATATCCATTCCTCCTCGCGTGTAATTAGCCCGGTGAACCCAGCACTCACGCTGCTCACCGTACGGAAGGTAGTATTATCAATCGCTGAGATCGTTGTCCAGTGCAAATCAACCCATATTGTGACGGAAATACACCTCGTCAAGGCGGCGACGCTATGCGCACGCCGAGTCGATCACCACGTGCTCCTGGGCAAAGAAGATCGGGGAGTGCGCCAGGTCGATGAAACGGCGTTCATCCTCGAGCAGAGCGCGGCCGGCTTCGAGCGCTTCGGGCATTGCGGAGCGTGACATCACAACCTGTTCATCGAACCAGAGCTCGGCCACCCCATCGTACGGATCAGGCGCAGCACGCACGGCAGTGATGGCCTGCGCCATCCCCGGGGTCGTCGTATGGGCTTGGACGTAGCGGCGCATCCCCAGCACCGCCGCATGGTGCTCACGCCAGTAGCGCTGGAACTCCTCGCGGGTCAGATGCGGCAGGCGCCGCAGACAAAAGATCAAGTGAAGCATCGGGCCTCCTCCAGGAATGGAATCACGCACCACAGATGAACACAGTGACGCATTCACACACAAGCCACAGGTCACTGCGCGGCGGTGGCGGCGGGCGCGCCGCGCATTTGACCCAACCGCGGCATGCGCTAGAAAGAAGCGGCGATACAGTTGGAGGATTCCATGTACACCTCAGGTGAGGATATCTACGGCAGCGCCGAGCATCAGGCGTTTCGCGAGACCGTGCGCAAGTTCGTCCAAACCGAGCTGGCGCCACGCGCCCGCGAGTTCGACGAAATGGGCCACTTCGACAAGTCCGTGTACCCGAAGATGGGCGATCTCGGCTTGCTCGGCATCCGCTATGACACCAAGTACGGTGGCCTCGGTCTCGACTACTCGTACCACGCCATCTTCCTCGAAGAGCTGTCGCTGTGCGACAACGCCGGCGTCGCTATGGGCATCACCGTGCAAACCGACATGGCCACCCCGGCGCTGCACCGCTTCGGCAGCGAGGAGCTGAAGCAGAAATATCTCATCCCGGCGATCAAAGGGGAGCAGGTGGCGGCGATCGCCGTCACCGAGCCCAGCGCCGGCTCCGATGTCGCCGGCATCAAAACCCGCGCGATACGCGATGGCGATTTCTGGGTGATCAACGGCTCGAAGATCTTCATCACCAACTCGGCCACCGCCGATTGGCTGTGCCTGCTCGCCGTGACCGATCCAAGCGCCGGGTACGGCGGCTTCACCCAGATCATCGTACCCACCGACGCGCCGGGCTTCACCTACCAACTGCTCGACAAGATCGGCAACATCGGCTCCGACACCGGCTTGCTGTTCTTCGAGGACGTGCGTGTGCCGCTGTCGAACACCATCGGCGATCCGCAGCGCGGCTTCCAACAACAGATGATGCAGTTCCAGGACGAGCGCATGGTCCCCGTGGTCATGGGTCCGGCAACGGCGCGACAACTGTGGGAGGTGACGCTCAAGCACGCGCAAGAACGCCTGCTCTTCGGCAAGCCGCTGTCGAAAATGCAGGTCACGCAGCACAAGTTCGTCGACATGCTCATCCAGATCACCGCGGCGCAGGAGTTCGCGCACCGCTGCATCCGCAAGATGATGCGCAACGAGGATGCCACCGTCGACATCTCGCTCGCCAAGATCTTCACCACCGCCGCGCAGCAGTTCGTCGCCACCACCTGCATGCAGATGTTCGGCGGCGCCGGCTATTGCTGGGAGAATCCTGCGGCGCGCGCCTTCGTCGACTCACGGCTGATCAGCATCGGCGGCGGCGCCGACGAGGTGCTCAAGCAATACGTGGCGAAGATGCTGGGAATCTGAAGATGAAGAAAATGGAAAACAGGAAACCTGAAATCAGAAACACGAAACTGGTCAACGCCCTCCGGTCCATTCAACCGTTTTTCATTTCAGGTTTCCTGTTTCCTGTTTTCCATTTCTTCTCCCTGTCATGACGGCCCTCGCCACCTGCATCGATCCACGCTCCGAGGCCTACCGCGTCAACTATGCGGCGATGCGCGAGCGGGTGCGCGTGCTCAACGAGCAGCTGGCGCTGGCGCGCGCCGGCGGCGGCGAGAAATACGTCACCCGCCACCGCGGGCGCGGTAAGCTATTGGTCCGTGAGCGCATCGAGCTCTTGCTGGATCGCGACGCGCCGTTCCTCGAGCTCTCGCCGTTGGCCGCGTGGGGCACGGAGTACGCCCTCGGCGGCAGCACGGTCACCGTGACGGTGCCCATCAAGGTGCCGTTACCGGGATTGCTCAAAATT
>CAZTDK010000728.1:0-3657 GCA_964611965.1 uncultured Binatia bacterium (SeqCode)
TAGGCCAGCAACGGCGACACCTCGAGTGACACCCAGCCGTCGACGCCATTCGTCCGGTCGTGGACGGGCCGAAACAGATCGGCGGCCCGGGTCAGGTCGTCGAGGGCGAGATCGAAGAACAGCGCCTCGCCGGATTTGCCCTTCGCCAAGTCGTCGCGGATCGCCGCGTCGTAAGCCGTACTGCCTTTGATCGCCTGGTCGAAGATCGTCGGGTTCGACGTCAGCCCGGTCACTGACAGCTGGTCGATGTACCGCTTCAGCGTCCCGCTATCCAGCAGGTCGCGAGTGATGTTGTCGAGCCAGAGACTCTGGCCCAGGTTGTGGAGCAGCTCGGTTGCTTTCATCGTTTCACCTCCGTTGTCAATTCTCAGCGTCGCCTCACGGCCCTCACCCTAACCCGGCAGAGCCGTAAAGAAACAGGAAAGGAAATGGAAAACCGAGAATGGAAAACTGGGAATTCAAAAACGACAAATGGAACGCGAATCCCATTGGCCCGTTCTCCATTCTCGGTTCCCCGTTCCCGGCTTTCCATTTTCTATCCGTCCTGCTCACCCCAGTGCGTTGTTTACCATCCCCTGGGCTTCGCTGACCAGCGCCTCCAGATGGGCCTGGTCTTTGAAGCTCTCCGCGTAGATCTTGTAGATGTTTTCCGTACCCGACGGCCGCGCCGCAAACCACCCGGTGGCAGTCACGACCTTCAAACCGCCGATGGGGGCGTTGTTCCCCGGCGCACGCGTCAGCTTGGCGGTGATGGGTTCGCCCGCGAGCTTCGATTCCTTGACGGCCTCCGGCGACAGCTTCCCCAGCTTCGCCTTTTGCTCCGGCGTCGCGGCCGCGTCGATACGCGTGTAGTAGGGCGTGCCGAACTCCGCCGTGAGCGCGCGGTAGTGCTCGCCCGGGTCCTTGCCGGTGCGCGCGGTGATCTCGGCGGCCAGCAGGTCCATGATCGGACCGTCCTTGTCGGTCGTCCACACGCTGCCATCGTGGCGCAGGAAGCTGGCTCCGGCACTCTCCTCGCCACCGAAGCAACACGAACCATCGAACAGCCCGGGAGCGAACCACTTGAAGCCCACCGGCACTTCCGACAAGCGGCGGCCGAGCTTCTTCACTACACGATCGATCATGCTGCTACTCACCAGCGTCTTGCCGACCACGGCTTGCGCCGACCACCGCGGCCGGTGCGTGAGCAGATAGCCGATCGCCACGGCGAGGTAGTGGTTGGGGTTCATCAGGCCGGCGGCCGGCGTCACGATGCCGTGCCGGTCCGAGTCGGGGTCGTTGGCGAAGGCGACCTGGTAGCGATCCTTGAGGCCGACCAGCCGCGCCATCGCATAGGGGCTGGAGCAGTCCATGCGGATCTTCCCATCGTGATCGACGGTCATGAACGAGAAGGTCGGATCGATCGTCGGATTGACAATGGCGATGTCCAGCCCGTAGGTGGCGTTGATCGGCTCCCAATACGGCCGGGCCGCACCGCCAAGCGGGTCCACCGCCAGCTTGAGACCCGCCGCGCGGATGGCGTCCATGTCTACGACGTTGCGCAGGTCGCGGACGTACGGCAGCACGAAGTCTTGCTGGCGCGTGGTCGCCGCCTGCATCGCCGCAGCGGTCGCTACACGCTGCACGCCGGCGTTGCCGCCGCGCAGGAGATCATTGGCGCGGTCCTGTATCCAGCCAGTGACGTCGGTATCGGCAGGGCCACCATTGGTCGGGTTGTACTTGAAACCGCCGTCCTCCGGCGGGTTGTGCGACGGCGTGACCACGATGCCATCCGCGAGGTGTTCCTGGCGTCCACGGTTGTAGGTCAAGATGGCCCACGAGATCACCGGTGTCGGCGTCACGCCATCGTCTTGCTGGATGATCGTCTCCACCTGGTTGGCCGCCAGCACCTCGAGCGCGGTGCGTTGCGCCGGGCCGGACACTCCGTGCGTGTCCTTGCCCATGTAGAGTGGGCCGTCCGTCCCCTGGCCGCGGCGGTAGTCGCAGATGGCCTGCGTGATGGCCAGGATGTGGGCTTCGGTGAATGAGCCGTGCAGCGGCGAGCCGCGGTGCCCGCTCGTGCCGAAGCTCACCAACTGGTTCGGATCGCTCAGCTCGGGACGGCGCGCGTAATACTCGCGCTCGAGCCGGGAGACATCCACCAGCATTTCTTTGGGAGCGGGCTTACCTGCCAGTGGTGAAAGCGCCATCCGTCTTGCTCCGTTCCATCAGAAGACTCCACAGCCGAAATCCGAGAGGATCACGAAAGCACGAAATCCCGAAAGCACGAAATGAGGAAAGAGCCCGCTTCTCCTTTTCGTGCTTTCGCCCTTTCGTGTTTTCGTGATTCTCTTCGAATTTTGAAAATGTTCCTACACCACGGGACATGCCTGTATCTCCCAGATCTCCCGCGCGTACTCCGCGATCGTCCGATCGCTGGAGAACTGTCCGGAGCCGGCCACATTCAATATCCCTTTGCGCGACCATGCGTCGGGGTGGGCATACAGCTCGACCAGTTTCCGGTCGGCCTCGAGATACGCCCGGAGATCCGCCAGGTGCATGTAGTGGTCGCCCTGGGTGAGGAGCGTATCGCGCAGCGGCGCAAACACGCCCGGCTCATTGCGGCTGAAGTGATCGGTGAAGATCAGGTCCAGCGCCGCGCGCGTCTCCGGCTCGTGGTCGTAGTGCCATTGCGGGCTGTACCACCCGCGGCTACCGGCCACCTGCTCCGCGGTCAGACCGAAGAGGAAGAAGTTCTCCTCGCCCGCGGCTTGCGCCATCTCGATGGTGGCACCGTCGCGCGTACCGATGGTGAGCGCGCCGTTCATCATGAACTTCATATTGCTCGTGCCGCTGGCTTCGTAGCCGGCGGTGGAGATCTGGTTGGAAACGTCGCTGGCGGGAATCAGGCGCTCGGCCAGCGAGACACAATACTCCGGCAGGAATACGACCTTCAGTCGGCCACGCACGACCGGGTCGCCATCGATGGTGCCGGCCAGATTGTTGATGAGCTTGATGATCAGCTTCGCCAGGTGGTACGCCGGCGCGGCTTTGCCCGAGAAGAAGAAGGTTCGCGGTTCCAGCGTCAGTCCCGGGTTCTCCCGCAGGCGGTTGTAGAGCACGATGATGCGCAATGCATTCAGCAGTTGCCGTTTGTATTCGTGGATGCGCTTGACCTGGCAATCATACATGCTGTCCGGGTCCACGATCTCGCCGGACGTCGATCGCAGCCACTCGGCAAACCGTACCTTCGCGGCGCGGGCCGCCTGGCGAAAACTTTCTCGAAAGGCCGCGTCATCCGCGAGCGGTTTGAGCCGGCTCAACTGGCTGAGGTCGCTGATCCACCCGTCGCCGATGGCGCCGGTGATCGCGCCAGCGAGTGCTGGATTGGCGAGCAACAGCCAGCGGCGTGGCGTGACGCCGTTCGTCTTGTTGCTGAAGCGCTCGGGGAACATCTCGGCGAGGTCCTTGACCGTCGTCGTGCGCAACAGCTGCGAGTGAATCGCGGCCACGCCGTTGGTGCTGTGCGAGCCGACGATCGCCAGATTGGCCATGCGCACCTCGCGCTCCGGGCTCTCCTCGATGAGGCTGATACGCGCCACCCGGCCTGCATCACCAGGGAAACGCCGCCGCACCGCGTCGAGCAGGCGGCGATTGATCTCGTAGATGATTTCGAGG
>CAZTDK010000729.1:0-3644 GCA_964611965.1 uncultured Binatia bacterium (SeqCode)
GCCGGCCACGTTCGTCGAGCGCGACGACCTCGCCGTCGACGACGAACTCGCCGCACGGGAAGTGGACCAATGCGTTGACCAGCTCCGGAAACGTCGCCGTCACGTCCATCCCCGTCCGTGAGTACAGATGCACGCGACTCGTCGGACTGCGGGTGCACAACAGGCGCACTCCGTCGTACTTCACTTCAAACAGCCAGGCGGCGTCGGAGAATGGCTTCTCCGCACTCTCCGCGAGCATCGGTCGCAGGTTGGCAACCGTCAGTTCGCGCTGCTGCGCACCGGCTGCCCGCGCCTGTTGCGCCAACTCCGGCGTACGGTCGGCGCCGGCGCGCAACTCGTCGATCGTCAAGCCGGAGAGAATTGATGCCGGCTGAGCCACTACCAACTCGGGTCCCGTCGCTGGCGTGCGCGTTTTGCTGATGAGCAGCCAGTTCTTGCCGCCACCCCCCTTGGTGCGCACCAGTGCCCAGCGGCCCTGCAGCTTGTGTCCTGCCATCTCGAGGTCGAGCTTGCCGCGAGCCAGCGCCTGTGCCGCGGGTGCATCATCCACCGTCCGGAAGGCGCCACGATCCCACACAATCATTGCTCCGGCGCCGTAGTTTCCGGGTGGGATGATCCCTTCGAACCCGGCGTACTCGAGCGGATGGTCTTCGGTCTGAACCGCCAGGCGCTTCTCCGTTGGAAGGAGCGAGGGGCCTTTGGGCACCGCAAAACTCACGAGTGCGCCGTTGATTTCCAAGCGAAGATCCCAGTGCATCGCTCGCGCTGCATGTTGCTGCACGACGAACATGCCAGTGCTGGCATTGCCCGCTCCGACCCTGCTGTCGTCGTCGGCAAACGGTTCGGGGGTGCGCGCCGGGTCGCGCTTCCTGCGATACACCTCCAGACCGCCGGCACGGCCTGGCGTTTCCGCTTCAGACACTCGTCGCCTTCCTCTCGGCCTCACCTTGACCTCTCGCGCCCCCGCGAAAGCGCGGACCGCGATTGGCTTTGATCTGTGGCTTGAAGAACGGGATGAACGGGACGACTCTACCAGATGCATCCGGGGAAACGAAATCGGCCGTTGATCGGACACTGCCCCGGGGCTGGCCGTTCATCGCGTTGTTCTCCTCGCCTCGGTCCCCGATCGATGATATGCTTTTGAGCCGTTAAACTACAAAGGTGACGACTATGGCTGCACATGCAATCGCTTCGGGAACCATCAGTTTTGGCTTGGTATCGGTGCCGATCAAGCTCTATGCCGCGACCAAGTCGAAGAGTGTCTCCTTCAACTTGTTGCACGCGAAGGACAAATCGCGGTTGCGACAACAATACGTCTGCGTCACGTGCGGCGACGTGGTCGAACGGAGCGCCATGGTCAAGGGCTATGAGTTCGCCAAGGACCAATATGTGGTCTTGACCGACGAAGAGCTGCGGGCGCTCGAGCAGAAGACGGAGCAATCGATCGAGATCGAAGAGTTCGTGCCGATCCACCAGGTCGACCCGATCTTCTTCGAAAAGAGCTACCTGCTCGGCCCTGACAAGGGAGGCCAAAAGGCTTACCGCCTGTTGTGCGAGGCCATGGCCAAGGCGGGCAAAGGTGCCGTGGCCAAGTTCGCCACGCGCGGCAAGCAGCAACTTGTCTTGCTGCGCCAGGCGCATGGCGGGCTGATGATGCACGCTCTCTACTATGCCGATGAGGTGCGGGGCTTCGAAGAGATCGATCGCGGCGAAGGCTTGACCCTGAAGGAGGGCGAGTTGGACCTTGCGGTACAGCTCATCCAGCAGCTGGCATCGGAGACCTTCGAGCCACAGAAATACGAGGACGAGTATCGTCGCGGCCTGCTCGAGCTGATCGAGCAAAAGGTTGCCGGCCAAGAGGTGACCGTCGCCCCGACGCAAGCACCGCGCGCCCAGATCATTGACTTGATGGAGGCGTTGAAGGCAAGTTTAGCGGCCAAGCAGCAGGCCGGTGCGGAAGCGCCCGCTGCAACGGCACCCGCCGCAGCAACGGCGCGCCGGCCGGCACGGCAGAAGGAACCCGCGGCCACCGCGCGCAAGACGGGAACGAAGTCCAAGTAGTGGCGAGCGATCAGGCGTGCATCAGGCAGCGTCACGTTTACGCAATGTCGAAGGACGATAGAGACTTCTTTTCGGTTCTGCCGCGCGTGCGCGACGCGCACCCATGTTTTCCTGATGAGTCCCAGACGACGTGCGGATCGTAAGGGAGGGGCGGCGAATTGGCGGTGGGTGGCTGGGCATGAGAAAAGTAGGAGGACCGACCTCCCAGGCGCGGCCAGCTGGGCCGCCACTGCAGGCCTTTCGTACCAGCGATGTGGCACGCATTCTCGGTGTTTCCCCAGCGCGCGTGCGGGCCATGGTGCGCACGGGACTCTGTCGTCCCGCCGGCAGCGCGCGCGTCTGGAAGTTCGGGTTTCAGGATCTTGTCCGCCTGCGCGCCGCCCAAGGGTTGCTGGCCGCCAAGATTTCCCCTCGCCGTGTGCGCCATGCGCTTTCCGAGCTGAGCGCACAACTGCCAGCCGGACGCCCGCTCTCCGGCGTTCACGTCTACGCCGACGGGCGCCAGGTCGTTGTGCATGACGGCCGTACGACGTGGCGACCCGACAGCCGCCAGGTCGTCTTCAGCTTCGCAGTCGACGATCTGGCTCGCGCCGCCGGCGTCGTCGTTCCAGTCAACAGGCCGCGCCGCCCAGGACGGCCGCCGCGGCGCGTCACGCAAAGCCCACTCGCCTGGTTCGAGCGCGCCTTGCGCCTCGAACGCAAGAACGATCTCGATGGCGCTTGCCAGGCCTATCGCACCGCCCTCGAGCTCGACCCGGAGCTGGCCGATGCCTACATCAACCTCGGCCGCCTCACCCACCAAGCCGGCGACGCTGCGGAGGCCGCGCGCCTCTACCACCACGCGCTGCGCGCCGCACCCGACGATCCGGTGGGCCACTACAATCTGGCCATCGCCTTGGAAGATCAGCAGCGCTTCGCCGAAGCCATCGCGCACTACCAACAGGCCCTGACCCTGGATCCGGAGTTTGCCGATGCCCACTTCAACATCGCGCGCCTCCTCGGTCGCTTGGGGCAGCGCGCCCAGGCGATGCGACATCTCGTGACCTACAAGCAGCTCACCAAAGGCTGAAAAGGGTAAGGAGAGGGAGTAAGCAATCAAACATCGAAACGCGACTAGTTGTCGCGACTACTTGTAGTGACAGACGGCGCAGGCTTCCTTCCCAGAGCCAATGATCTTCGGATCATTGCCGGGATTGTCGTCCTGATAGAGAGCGACGCGCTGCGCGACGGTTTCCAAGCGTTCTTCCGCGAGCAACCGAAACCGCCAGGCCCCACCGCTGCTTGCCCACGACGCCTGCGCCAAACGATAGTAGGTCCGTGCCTGGTGCTCGTCTCCGGCCTTGGCGAACAGATCCCCAAAGAGGATCAGGGAGGCCTCGACATTGTGCGCCGCTTTTCCAGCGTTCCCACAGATCTCCGGCATGGTGAACGGATTGCAGCTCGGACTCGCCGGGTTGCCGACGTACTGCATGACCTCACGATACAAAGGATCGCTCGCGGGCACGACCGGAGCGACGGCACCGATGAAGTCGAAGGTATTGAAGTCCGGGTAGAGGCTGATGGCCTCCCGCAATTGGGTCAGC
>CAZTDK010000730.1:0-3640 GCA_964611965.1 uncultured Binatia bacterium (SeqCode)
AGTCGCTGCGCAGCCGCATGGCCCCGGACCTGGCAGCAAAGCTCTTCCGCGCCGTGCTCGACGCGCTGGTGGCTGAGGCGGTGCTCGCGCGCCAGGACAGCGTGGTGCGTCTCCCCGCGCATCAGGTGGCCCTGCGCAGCGATGAAGCGGCACTCGGCGCCCAGGCCGAGACGCTGATCACCACCGGCGGCTTCACGCCACCGGACCTCAAGCAGATCGAGGCGGCCCTCGCCGTGCAAAGGCCGAAGCTCAACGCCATTCTGCAACAGCTCGAACGCGAAGGCCGGGTCGCCAAAATCGCCGAAGGCCTGTACTTCGGGCGCGACCCGCTGGAGCGAGCACGCCAGCTGCTGCGCAACCACGTGACCACGCACGGCGACATCAACGCCGCCAGCTTCCGCGACTTGCTCGGCGCCAGTCGCAAGTTCAGCATCGCGCTGCTCGACTACTTCGATCGCACCGGCTTCACGCTACGTGTCGGCGACATCCGCAAGCTACGCGGCACACCACGCTAAGGCCTGCGGCGCTAACCCGCCATGGAGCAATCCTGGCTGGCGGCGACGTTTTCCGAGGTGGTTCACGGCTGGGCTCCGACCTGGGATCACCCGAGCCGCCCTCCGCGCGCGCCCGTCCGTCACGGCTTCCTCGCCGCACCCCGGCGAGCTTATGCCATACTGTTGCGCATGCGCCCCTCCTTCCCAACGGGGATGAAGCGCCGCCCACTTGGCTTTTCGCTTGCTTGTCTAGGCCGGAATGTGTGCCGCGACATTGGGACATGTGCGTCGTCTCGTGGCCTCCAAGATCGAGATGAATGGGCAGCGCTTTGCGCAGAGGCCCAGCCTGGAGTTGGACTATCAGACCGAACGGCTGGCGCTGCTGGTGGTGCGGCTGCGTTTGATGTGTTGGCTCGGGATCGTACTGGTCCCATTGTTCGGCGTGCTTGACGCCATTACCAACCCACGACTGCTCGGGCCGTTTTTGTTGATCCGCTTGGGAATGGTCGCGGCATTGGCATTGGTGCTGCCGGCGCTCAAGTCGCCGTCAGCGGCGCGCCTCGCCCCGCCGCTGAGCATGTGCGTGGTCTGCGTCACCGGTCTGGGGATCGTGTTCATGACGACATTGAGCGGCGGTACGAGCGACTACTATGCGGGAGTCAATCTGGTCTTGCTCGCGGCGGCGGTGCTGCTGCCATGGAGCGCGCCATGGTCCGTGACGGCGGGAGCCGTGCTGGTGGGCGCGTATGCCATCGGAGCCCTCGCCGGTGGGTTGGCGCATCCGCGGGTGTTAGCGGCACATCTATTTTTTCTCAGCGCTACAGTAGTCATCAGCGCCGTCAGCCATGCCGCCCGCGAGCGCTCGAGCCGACGCGATTTCCTGCAGCGGGTGGCGCTCCAAGAGGCCGGACGGCACCGCGACGAGTTCCTCGCGAACATGACCCACGAGCTGCGCACGCCCCTGGCGGCAATTCTCGGCTTTGCCGAGTTGCTGGGCGACGATCTGGACGACACGATGCCCGAGCAACGCCAATGGCTGGAGCGCATCGTCGCCAATGCCACGACGCTGTATCGCTTGATCGTGCAGGTGTTGGACTTCGCCCGCATGGAGGCCGGCGCCATGCGCCTGCAATCCGAGCCCGTCGATCTCGGCAGCGTCGTCCTCAAGGTTGCCGCGGACATGCGTGCCATCGCCGGCGATGGCGGCGTGCACGTCGGGGCGGAGATTCCTGTCGATCCGCCTCGTGTCACTGGCGATCCCGAGCGCATCCAGGAAATCGTCACGAATCTCGCGGCGAATGCGCTCAAGTTCTCGAGCGGACGCCCCATCCAGCTGTCGCTGTCCCGCAGCACGCTCGCAGTGGACCAGTCGTGGCAGCGCGTCGTGCCGGCGGCGGCCGAAGCGCGCGCGGCGGACTTCGCCGAGATCAGCGTCACCGACTCGGGGATCGGCATCGACCACCGCAACCTCGAGCGACTGTTCGTGGCCTTTCAGCAGCTCGACGGCTCATCGACGCGCAGTCAAGGTGGCACGGGACTCGGGCTGGCAATCAGCGCCGGCCTGGCCGCGGCGATGAACGGGCACATCGCCGTCCGCAGCACGCCGGGACGCGGATCGACGTTCGCGTTGCTGCTGCCGGTGGTGCCGAAGGGGTTGGGGGCTTGAGGGCGTGGGGGCTTGAGGGATAGGAATGGGGCATGCGAGACGATCACCTGAATTGCCTTCATGGAAGATCTCGGATGAGTGACGGTCACGCGGATGCCGCGCGACACGCGCTTGGGTTGGAGTGACGCCGACGAACCACAGGGACACGGCACTCCTCGCCGGTGTGCGCATCGTCGAAAGCTCGCTGCTCGGTCCCGCAGCAGTCGGGATGCATCTCGCCGATCTCGGCGCCGAGGTGATCAAGGTTGAAAACCCTGGCGGCGACTACGTGCGTACCATGGCGTTCCCGATCATCGACGGCATCTCGTTGCTGCACTGGCACCTCAACCGCGGCAAGCGCAGCATTGTGCTCGATCTGCGCACCGCCGGCGGCGTCGATACATATCTCGACCTGGTCCGCGGCGCCGACGCGGTCATCGAAGCCATGCGTCCCGGGGCATTGGCGCGCCGTGGGATCACGTACGAGCGGATGCGCGCGGTCAACGCGGCCGTCGTCTTCTGCTCTGTTTCCGGCTACGGCTCCACAGGGCCGTACAAGGATCTGCCAAGTCACGGCGTCGCCTACGACGCGTGGGCCGGCGTGGCGCGGCCGACGCTCGATACCCATGGCTTCCCAGCCATCCCCAACTACACGGCGGTCGGCATGAACGCCGGGCCGTTGTACGCCGCGCTCGGCATCTGCGCAGCCATCATCCGCGCCCGCGCGAGCGGCCACGGCTGCCGCTTCGAGGTGGCGCAGAGCGATGCCGCCGCGGCCTTCAACTGGAACGGCATCGAAGGCAACAAGGCCTACGAGCGCCCCGACGATCGCGTCACCGGCAACGACGGCGACGGCCGCGGCCCGCGCCGCCCGGTCGGCGACGACAGCATGCGCGAGTCCGTCCGCTACCAGTACTACCGCACGCGCGATGGCATCATTCTGTTCATGGCCTCGGAACGCGAGTTCTGGAAGAACTTTGCGCATGGCGTTGGCCACCCCGAGCTCTTCGAACAGCACCCCGGGGCGACATACGCCGACCATGCACGCGGCAACCTCGCACTGCGCCGCGAGCTGGCGGCGATTTTCACCACCCGTACGACGGCGGAATGGATCCAGTTCGGGCGCTCGGCGAATACGCCGATTGCCCCGGTGTACGACACCAAGTCGGTCACGGCCGATCCGCAGTTTCAGACACGCCTGCCCTTTCGCCCGTGGCAGGCGCACGGGAGCGACTTGATGCCGTCGCCCATCAAGCTGCTCGACAGCGAGCTGCCGCAACCGTCGAAAGCAGCGGTCGAGCCCGGGCGCGACACCGACGCCGTGCTCGCCGAGGTGTTGGGCTACGACGCCGAGCACATCGCCGCGCTGCGGCGCGCCGGAGCGCTGGGCTGAGGCCGTATGCTCCGCGAAGCCGCAATGAGGGCAGTGCGCGTGGCGCGTGGCGAAATGGGAACGCTTGAAGATAGGTTGAGCAACCACGTGCCACGAGCTACATGCCAC
>CAZTDK010000731.1:0-3637 GCA_964611965.1 uncultured Binatia bacterium (SeqCode)
GCGTCTACGGGGTCGAGCCCAATCGCGTCACCGACGAGGCGCGGCAGAAGATCATCGCCTACGCGTGGCCGGGAAACATTCGCGAGCTCCAGAACGCCATTGAGCGCGCCTTCGCGTTGTCGTCGGAGCCGGAGATCACGGTGCAGAATCTGCCGCCGGCGGTGCTGCGGCAGGGCACGAGTGACCCGATGCTGGAGGCGCTGTCCGAGCCCGTGCCGCTCGACGAGTTGGAGCGACGCAACATTCTCGCCGCCTTGCACCGCAGCGGTGGGAACAAGAACGAAGCGGCGCGCCTGCTGCGCATCGACCGCCAGCGGCTCTACCGCAAGATCGAGAAATACGGCCTCGATGTCGATCGCTGATCGCCGATGGCTGATTGCCGACCGTACCTCGTCCTTTGCTGACTGGCTATCAGGGCGCCACAGCCATCGGCCATCAGCGATCTGCCGGCTTCGGGGTCGTCAGTATCCCAGGTCGCGGATCGCCTTGTCGTCCATGCCGAAGTAGTGCGCAATCTCGTGGATGACCGTTGTGCGCACTTGGTGGCGAATCTGCTCCGGCGTCCGGCAGTGACGCAGCAGCGGACGGTAGTAGATGCTGATCTTGTCGGGGAGAACGTTGCCGTAGCTGGCGCCGCGATGAGTCAGCGGCACGCCCTGGTATAGGCCGAAGAGCGTGTCGCGCCGCGGATTCAGGCCGAGCGATCGCATGAGCTCGCTGTCGGGCTCGTCCTCCACGACGACCGCGACATTATCGAGATGGCGTGCAAACTCCTCGGGCAGGTCGTCGAGCGCAGTGCGGACCAGGTCCTCGAACTCGCTGCGATCCATGCGTACCACTCTATACCAATTCTCGCTCTGTCGCAGCGGCAGCCGAACGAGACGGCGCGAAAGGAAATACAGCCTTGACCAAGCGAGTGAATCCTGAAAGAACCGGCAACCCAATGATGAAACGTGTTTTCCCGTTCTTGCTGGCGATTGTCATTGTGATCCTAGTCGCGGCGGCTGGTTGTGGGACCAGTGGGTCGAGCCCGATCCTGTACCATGAAGTGCGATTCCAAGTTGAGCCCGCGAATTCGGGAATTGGGCAGGCGACCTTCAGCGTCATCTCGCTGAATGCCGATGGCGTTCCGTTTGGGTTTGCGAACGGAACGACCTTCACGACGACGGGGGCGTTTAACTTCTATCTGGATGGAGCCGCACCCCCGTATTCCGCGACCTTTGTGCAGCAGGGAGATGCGCCGATCCTCGTCAGTGTCTTCATAGACAGAAACCTGGTGAGTGGCGATAACGTCAGCACGGGACCTGGCTCGACGGTCACCGTTGGACCCATCGACCTGGGGACACCTGGACCGCCTGCGCCAGCGGGCCCGCTGGTACGCTTCGATGTCTGCGCGCCGTTTCCGGGCTTGGGAACTTGCTCGACGACCAATCCTACCGATCTCCCTCCCGGCAAGCAGGGGACCTGCAGCGGAAGCCCCAGCACCTTCTGCTCGACGGACCCGGCGGCCATGGATTGTCCTTCACCCCAGACCTGCATCACGGTCTCGGCCGGAACCTTTGGCGTCCCATACAACGGCTCGATCGGCGATAGCTTCATGTCGCACTTGTTGGAGAGCGATAGCTCACGTCAAACGCCGGCCATCTATTTTATGCAAGACGCGCGCGACACCGCCAACGGAATCTTTGGTTCGATATCGGGGCAATTCCTTCAGGGGCAGCTGTTCATCGATAACCAGCTGCAAGAGACCAAGTCGGGAGGCGGCACCGGCACCGGTAGTGGTATCCGGTTACAGAAAGACCTGTAGCCGCCTATCGAACTTGGAACTCCAAGGGGACCGGCGCCGCAGCAGGTTCGAGAGCTACGGATACTGATATCAGGAACCCGCGTCGCCAGCCCCTGGGTTGTACCGTTCTTCCCCTTATCAACATCGGCAATTAGTTGTAGCCCGTCCGGGTTACAGCTGTGTGACAGGAGATTCCAGGCGAGCAACGTGCATAAAACTCATTGAAATGCCGAATGATTGTGCGCGATTTCAATTGCAGCAAAAGTTGGCAATGCAAGCAAACCCTTGCAGCACTGGGGTGGGCGCAACCTCCTCCACAAGTTGTCCACAGCTCGCAGCCGGTCGGGCATGGCAGCCTTAGCGACTAACGGGAGTGGGCCATCGAAAGGACGCCGACCGATGGCTCTTGTGCGCGGTGCACCGGTGAAATCAGCCGGCGCCCGCCGCAGCAACCACTTTGCGGGCGGCGTCGGCCATGTCCGCCGCGGAGAGAATGTTCAGCTTGGAGTCAATGAGGATCTGTTTTCCAAGGTCGACGTTGGTCCCTTCGAGGCGGACGACGAGCGGGATCTTGAGTTGCACCTCGCGCGCCGCGGCAACCACGCCGGTTGCGATCACGTCGCATTTCATGATGCCGCCGAAGATGTTCACCAGCACCGCTCTGACGTTGGGATCGGAGAGCAGAATCTTGAACGCGGCCGTGACCTTCTCGGTGGTTGCACCGCCTCCGACGTCGAGGAAATTGGCGGGTTCGCCGCCACATTGCTTGATGATGTCCATGGTCGCCATCGCCAGACCGGCGCCGTTGACCATGCAGCCGATGTTGCCGTCGAGCGAGATGTAGTTGAGGTCATGCTTTGAGGCCTCGACCTCTTTCGGGTCTTCTTCGTGAACGTCGCGCAGGTCGCGAATATCGGGATGGCGGAAGAGGGCATTGTCGTCGAAGGCCATTTTCGCGTCGAGTGCGACGAGGTCGCCGGCTTTGGTGAGCACCAGCGGGTTGATCTCGGCGAGCGAACCGTCGGACTCGACAAACGCCTGGTAGAGACTGGTGATGAATGCCACGGCCTTGTTCACCGATGTCTTGGGGATGCCGAGGGCGAAAGCGATCTTGCGTGCTTGGAACGCCTGGATGCCAACCGTCGGATCGATGGGCTCGCGCAGGATCTTCTCCGGCGAGCGCGCCGCGACCTCTTCGATCTCGACACCGCCCTCGGCGCTGGCCATCAGGGTCGGCCAGCCGCGGGCGCGGTCGATCACCATGCCGAGATAGAGCTCGCGCGCAATCTCGCAGCCCTGTTCGACGAACACCGTGCGGACGACGCGCCCGGCCGGGCCGGTCTGACGCGTGACCAGGGTCTTGCCGAGCAGGCCATTGGCGAACTCGCGTACCTCATCGGGCGTCTTGCACACCTTGACGCCACCTGCTTTACCGCGTCCGCCGGCGTGGATCTGCGCCTTCACCACGCAGACACCGCCGAGCTCACGCGCTATTGCCGCTGCTTCTTCGGCCGTGGTGGCGACCTTGCCGTTCAGCACCGCGACGCCGTAACGCCGCAGGATATCCTTTGCCTGATACTCGTGGATGTTCATGGGGGTGCTCCATAGCAAGGAGCGCGTCGCGCTGGAAGCGGCCACACTCCGGTGTCACTGTTCGCGGCTGCTCTCGCAGCCTGTCGGACTTGGAACCCCGTAGCGACCCAACGGCGAGCGGGCCATAGAAGCGACGCCGGCCAGCCGGTCGCAGGCCCTAGCGGCGCAACAGATCCTTGATTGCCTTCACGGTGGTTTGCCGCCCGAGCTCACCGATCGCCGTGGTCAGCGGGATCTCCTTCGGGCAGACCTGGACGC
>CAZTDK010000732.1:0-3630 GCA_964611965.1 uncultured Binatia bacterium (SeqCode)
CAACGCAACAGCCACACAGGGATAGTGGGGTCGAAGACCCCACTATCGCCAGACAGCGACGGCTACATGGCTATACGCGGCGCGGGCGGCGCAAGCGCCGCCACGCGAGAAGCACCAGCGTCCCGACAAAAAGAAGCTCTCCGTGCCAACTCATCAGCGGAGCGCCAGTCAGTGGGGTGCATGTTCCGGCGTGGCCGGGCAGGTTGCACGACTCGTTTGCGCCTTCGCAGCGGCTGTTACAGCACACGCCATTGGTGCAGAAGAGGGTTGTGCAATTGGAGTCTGTGATGCACGGATCGCCGGGTTGCCCACCACCGGGGGTCGCCGTCGCCGTTGGCGTCACTGTCACTGTCACTGTCACTGTCACTGTCACTGTAGGTGTGACTGTGACTGTGGGTGTAGCTGTAGGCGTGATTGTCGGCGTCTGAGTTGGTGTATCTGTTGAGGTCGCGGTCGAGGTCGGAGTCCAGGTCGGGGTCCAGGTTGGGGTGGCCGTTGCCACAGCTTGAGAGCAATCAGGCCCCACAAAGCCCGTGAAGCATTGGCAGGTCCCACCGATCTCGCAAATGCCGTTGCTACTGCATGCGCCGGGGCCACTGCCGGGGCAACAGAAGGGCCCGCCGAATCCGGAGTTGCACGCGCACAGGATGCCGTTGCACGATCCGGGCTCAGGCGGGAGATTGCAATCCGCATTTTCCGCCGAACAGCCGCAGTCCGTATTCAGGGTACAATTGGTTAAGCTGCCGGCTGGTGCCCGGATCGCGAACAGTACGACAATCGTGCTGCCGACAGCGATTGCACTAAGCACGCTCCAGATCTGCAGCTTTTTCGTCGGAGTCATACGCGCCTCCTCCTCAGCCCATCTTCGCTTTTGGCGGTCCCGTGGCACCGCCTGTCACTTCAGCTACGCGCTACTCTTATGTCAAGGCTCAATCCTTGTCCAGCACCTTTCAGGGGTAGGGAACAGCGGGGTCACGGCGATGCGCCGGGCGTGCAGCCAGTGGCTGCTCCGTGCCGAATTGGCCGCGGGGGTGCGCCCGGCATATGAGAAAGAACGCCCGCTGCCGGCGCGCCAGCCTAGCGGGGTGGGCCGAGCCGATCGATGCCACCCATGTAGGGCCGCAACACCTCGGGGATGATCACACTGCCGTCTGCTTGCTGGTAATTCTCGATGACCGCGATCATCACGCGCGGCAGGGCAAGGCCCGAGCCGTTCAAGGTATGCACCAGCTCCGGCTTGCTCTGCGCGTTTGGACGGTAGCGGATATTGGCGCGGCGCGCCTGGAAGTCGGTACAGTTGCTGCACGAGCTGACCTCGAGCCACTCGTTGCAGCCGGGCGCCCACAGCTCAATGTCGTACTTCTTGGCGGCGACGAAGCCGAGGTCACCGCTGCAAATGGAGATCACGCGATGCGGGATGCCGAGCCCGCGGGCGACGGCTTCGGCGTGGCCGACAATGTGATCGAGGGCGGTGGCCGAGTCGCTCGGCGCGACGATCTTGTACATCTCGACCTTGTCGAATTGATGGCCGCGTTTGATGCCACGCACGTCCCGGCCGGCGGACATCTTCTCGCGCCGGAAGCATGCGGTGTAGGCGACATAGGAGAGGGGCAGGGCGCCGGCATCCAGGATCTCGTCGCGATGTAGATTGGTCACGGGGATTTCGGCGGTACCGATCATCCAGAGATCGTCTTCGGCGTCACGGTAGATGTTGTCGGCAAACTTCGGCAGTTGCCCGGCGCCGACGATACATTCCTTCTTCACCAGGTAGGGCGGATAGATCTCGGTATAGCCGTGCTGCCGCGTGTGCAGGTCGAGCATCCAGGCAATCAGCGCCCGCTGCAGGCGCGCCCCGTCGCCCTTGAGGACGTAGAAACGAGAGCCGGAGATCTTCACGCCACGCTCGAAATCGATGATGCCGAGCTCTGGGCCGAGCTCCCAATGCGGCAGCGGGGTAAAGCTGAACTGACGCGGCGTGCCTTCGCTGCGCAGGACCGCGTTGGCACTGTCATCCGCGCCGATCGGAACGCTGGCGTCCGGGAGATTCGGGATTTCGAGCATGACGCGTTCGAACTCGGCCTCCGCCTGCGCCAGGTCTTGCTCGAGGGCACCGATGCGGTCGCCGACCGCCCGCATGTCGGCGACCAAGTGCTGGCGCGCCGCGGGCTCCTGCTTGCCGATGGTGCGCGAAACCTCGGAACGCTTCGCGCGCAAGGTCTCGACCTCTTGAATCAGCGCGCGCCGCCGCCCATCGGCCGCCAGCACCGCGGCGATGCCAGTGGCGGCGAAGCCGACCTTGCCGAGCTCGGCGGTGACGAAATCGGTGCGCTCACGAATCAGTCGAATGTCGAGCATGCGGTGGCGTTAGCATGGTGCACCGACGCCCTCAAGCACCTACCGGCTCACCTCGAACGCATTCTTCACCAGCTCACACTGCAGCTGTCCGTCGCCCCACCATACCCCGACAACATCGAAGCGGGCGTTCCGATCTTGCAGCCGGTTCTCGTTGATGTACCGCTGTGCGGCGCGCTGGATCTGACGCTGCTTGCGGCGGTCGACGGCTTCAAAGGGCGTTCCGGCGCCCGGCTGCGTGCGCGTTTTGACTTCGACGAAGACGATGGTGGAGCGGTCGAGGGCAATCAGATCGATCTCGCCGCTGCGGCAGCGGTAGTTGCGTGCCAGGATGACATAGCAATGGTGCCGCAGAAACTGCTCGGCAGCCCGCTCGCCCTCGGCACCCAGCAGTTGACGGTCGTCATGCATCGCTAGAGTAGTAGCTGTTTGCGCGTCATTGTCAACATATCTACAGAAAGTATCCGGTGCACCCCTGCCAGGGCGTTGGCAGGTAGGCGGTTCCCAAGGGGAAGGCCGTGACCCCATGGGCGGCGGTCCCGCATTCCGTTGTCCGCGCGCAACGCAGCCCGCCAGATAGCGCGACACGCGCTCGCCGCCTGCTTTGGACGGACGTACAGTTTTGCAACGATATAGCAGGTGAATAAGCAAAGCGGCCGAGGCGTCGCCGACGGCGCTGGAATTGCTTACAGGCGGGTCACGGGAAAAAGGGAGTGTCAGCGGAATCGAGTAATGCGATTCGGATCTCTCCGGCGGCACTAGGGGGGAAGCCGTCCGGCCGGGTAGGTCGAGGCGAGCGCCGCGGTGCGACCCGTAGTCCGGCGGGGACGACCGACGCCCGCGAACGCATGTTTGAAACGATCTTCCGCCAGTCGCCGGACCCCACAATCATCGTCGAGCCGGCCTCCGCAATAATTCTCAACGCCAACGGCGCGCTTCGCCATGTCTTGGGCTACGATCCGGAACTGCTCCCGGGAAAATCCCTGGATGTGCTCTGGGGTCCGGATTCGCAAGGTGAAGGGGCTCACCTGATCGAGCGAGTCGCGGACCACGCCGGCGTCTGCGAAGAGCGCCGCATGCTCCGTGTCGATGGCTCGGTGTGTCCGATGCGCATTCGCGCCGGGCTCGCCAAGTGCGACGAGCAGAGTGTGGTTATCATCACCCTGCACGACGTCACGCAGCAGAAGCGCTCAGAAGGGGCGTTACGCGCCGCCGAGGCCAAGTACCGCAGTATTTTCGAGCACACTGCCGAGGGCATTTTCCAGACAACCCTGAGTG
>CAZTDK010000733.1:0-3617 GCA_964611965.1 uncultured Binatia bacterium (SeqCode)
TCCCCGGCGTTCATGGTTACCACCACCCCGGTGTCCCGATTGGCCGTGACGTTAACCACCGTGTACGTTAGCGTATCGCCTGTGGCTACGGCGATGCTCTGTCGCACGCCGAGGCCGGACAGCAGCCCACCCACCGGCACGATGAACGCCGCCGATTGGGCGGTCAGCGCATCGTTGGCGTTGGTGCCCAGGCACTCGGTGATGTTGTCCAAGTCATCCCCCGGAGCACAGAAGCTGCCGTCCACCGGGCGCCCGCCGTTGCCATCGAAGGCAGCGCCGCCGCCGCCCCAGGTGATAGCGGAGTCATACGGATTGCCGGCGCTGTCGGCCAGCTTGGCCACCACCATGCAATCGGCCGCGGTCGACCCCGTCACGGTTGCCATCGAGCGCAGGTTGATGTCGTCCTTGGCATTGAACGCCACCGTGTTGGTGCTGTCACTGCACTCGCTCTGCCCGGCGCCGACCGTGCACGTCAGGGCAGTGGCCAGATCGTTGATCATGAGGCGGAACTCCTGTCCGCCGGTGGTGACGCCCGGATCGCAGTGCACCGAGAGCAGGCTGATCCGCCCGCCGAACGGCAGCACGAAGTCCGTCTTGGCCAACGGCGCGGTGAAGTTGCCGCTATGGTGGTAAATCGGCGTCGTCGACGACAGCGTCTGCAACGCCTTCCAGAAGAGCACCGCATGCCCGTCCCCGGTGAGCAACCCCGCTGGCGTCGGCCGCGCCGTACTTGTGCTGGCGGCGGTCGGCGTCAGTGTTGGCGTGCGCGTGGGCGTGCGTGTCAGCGTCGGCGTGCGCGTTGGCGTAAGGGTGGGGGTCAAACTTGGTCCCCCCGGCGTGATCGTCACCGACGGCGTTGAAGTTACGGTCGGCGAGTTCGTTGATGTAGATGTTGGTGTGACGGTTAGCGTGCTCGTCGGTGTGTTGGTGGACGTGCTTGTCGGCGTGCTCGTCGGCGTAGCTGTCGCAGTGCTGGTTGGTAGGTTGGTCGGCGTAACCGTTGGCGTACTGGTTGGGGTGCAAGTCGGAGTCTGAGTTGGGGAACTGGTAGCAGTGCTCGTTGGCGTACTTGTCGGGGCGTTGGTTTGTGTATTGGTCGGTGTTTGTGTCGCGGTGTTGGTGGAGGTTCGTGTCGGCGTGTTGGTGCGCGTGCCAGTTGCCGTGATGCTCGGTGTCGCTGTTGGAGTGCTCGTTCTGGTGACCGTCGGGGTGCTCGTGCTCGTATCGGTTGGCGTGGGCGTGTTAGGCGCCAGCTCTATTGCCGACGATTGCGTCGCCGCCCCCGCCAGCCCGTTGTCGCAGCTCGTGTCAGCAACGTCACCGCCGGTGACGAGGCGAAATCCGGCGACCTCCTCGATCTTATCAGGGGTGTCGTCGCTGCTGTGTGCCGCGATCTGCACGTCGAACTCGATCTCGCAGCCGTTGTCCACCGGCGTGTCGCCGGCGAGCTGAACCTCGGCGCTCGGCGTGAGCACCACCTCGTTGGGGAGAAAGCTTCCGCTCGATGCGTTTGCGGAGAATGTAACGGGGGCCCCGGTCGAATCATTGCATTGGTTGGCGGTGATGTTCCCCACGAACGCGATGACTTCGCCTTCATCATTGCAGTTGAGGGCCAGTGTTTCGCTGGTGCAGTCGAGGTCGAAGCGGACCCGGTCCACCTTGAAGACGTTGAGCAGCCCGCCGCTGACGGCGCCCGAGAACAAAGTCAGTCGGACGCGGATGATGTCGCCGACGACCGCTGCCGAAAAGGGGCCACCGACGTTGGAGATCTGGACGAACCCGTTACACTCGGCTCCCTGCGCCGTTGACGCGAACCTGAGATCGAGCCCCCCTAGCAATAGGATGAGAAGAGTGATGGCCCTCCCCGCTGGGCCCTTCCGAAACATCGCTGATCCTTTCCCTGTAACTTGCGCTTATGATCTGTGCAGACGATCAAATCACTAGACAATAAAGGTCATTGAGACTATTAGCGCACGCAAAACGGGTGGCGTCAATTAGGGGAAACCCACAGGCGCCGGGGGGAATCCCGTAGAACAAAGGTGCGGGGCGCACAGATTCAGAGGGTAGCCCGCGCCGATCAGGGCTCGGACCAGTACCGTGGCTGCCCACTGCGATGCAATCGGCAATGCTCAGGGAGCCCTACCCAATCCTGGGGCGCCAAAAGCCCGGATTTCGGCGGTGGCGCCCCAGGCATTGATCCCCGGATCAACCCGGTTTCGGTACAGGTGGTTGGCTCGTGCGGCGCTCCGAGGTTCGCTGCCGAGCCGTTCTGCAGCCTCCGGTCGTTTGCCAGCTACGGCGTTGGCGTCGGGGCCGGGAGATAGCCGACCACGGCCGCCACCCATGGTTTGGCGGCGTTGTTTCCCGAGGTCGCCGACTGCGGGCTGACGGAGGTGATGGTGTACTCCGTCACGCCTTCCAAGGCAGCGCTCACGACGTCGAGGACATTTGTCCAGCCGGCGCTACCATTCCCGGTGATCCCCGCGTTGTCGTTCCACGCAATCGCTCCGACGACCGCGTCGCGATTGGTCAGGGTAATGGCGCCACTGTTGGCGCTCGTGCTGTTGGTACCGGATGCGTTCGTGGCATCGACCGGACTCACCGCCCGGATGTTGGAGAATTCCAACGCGTGGACGGTGTATGCGCAGGTGCCGGTGGCGCCGCTGGATGCCACTTTGATGGAGTCTGCCGTGCTCAAGGCCGTTCCGATAAAGGCGTGGCACAGCGCCACCGTGGGCTTACCCGTGGCATTCTGGAAGCGGCGATCGGTGGTGTAGGTGTTTCCCTTGGTGTCCGAGCACGTAAAGAGCGGCGCGCTCCCGGTCTGTGCCGCGATCGAGACGACGACGGTGTTCCCGACTGTTACTCCCGGTGCCACCGGGCTCAGCGACACGGTCGCATTGCAAGTGCTCGCCGTCTTGTTCAGATGATCGCGAACAAACGCGATGGCCAGCGGGGTGCTCGTGACCGTCGCCGTCGGCGTCTCGCTCGGCGTCGCTATCGATGAGGGTGTGTGCGTGGGTGAGGTCGTGGCCGTTGGCGTATTGGTTGGAGTGTCGCTGGCTATGGGGGTGATGGTCGGGGAATTTGTCTGCGTCGGAGTGCTCGTTGGGGTGTCGGTCGGCGTATTCGTCGGCGTATCGGTCGGCGTCTCCGTCGACGTCGCGGTCGGAGTGTCGGTGGGCGTTTCGCTCGCCGTCGGCGTTTCGGTCGGGGTATCCATTGCCGTGCTTGTGGCGGTGGACGTCGGCGTTTCGGTGGGTGTGCTGGTCGCCGTGTGGGTCGGAGTCGTCGTCGGCAGGCTCGTCGCCGTCGCCGTAGGGGCGCTCGTGGGCGTATCCGTGGGGAGCGGCGTCGGCGTGTCGGTCGGCACATTGGTCGGCGTGTCCGTCGGAACCGGTGTCGGCGTGTCCGTCGGGGTACCGGTCGGGGGCAGCGTCGGCGTCGCCGTGGTCGCCGACGTCGGGGTTGGCGTTGGGATGTCGTTGAGCAGGAACGCGTACGCCGGTGGCCCACCCGTGCTCCCGGTGGTGACGATCTCCACCGTGTAGAGATCCCCGGTATGGAAGGTCATACTGTTCGTCTCGTCGACACACGTCTGCTGCCCGGCGTTGACC
>CAZTDK010000734.1:0-3613 GCA_964611965.1 uncultured Binatia bacterium (SeqCode)
GCAATGGCGGAGGTGATACACCCGTTCCCATTCCGAACACGGCAGTTAAGCCCGCCAGCGCCGATGGTACTACTGGGTCGCTCAGTGGGAGAGTAGGACGCTGCCGGATCTTTTTCTTCGTTGGAGATGGGCCCGACCTTCCGGTCGAGCCCATCTCCAAGATTCCAGCAATGGTGACGGAGCGCCATTGCGGTGCGACATTATCCCTATTAGGCCTATTTGCTTGTCTGGGTTGTAGCGCCAACCCAAGTAGATTTGAAGCCCGCGATCGCGGGTCGGGACCTAGTGCTTGTGCTCGATCTTTTTGCCGTAGCTAACTTCACCCTTATCAACCCTCAGTGAGAAGCCACATTCAGGATTGATGCACACCCAAGCCTTGAAAAGTACGGAAGCTCCCTCTTGTCCGTAGTCGGATAACGGAATCAATACACCATTATTGCACTTCTGGCACTTCGGGAACTCCATTTCCACCTCCTTTCCCGGGGCGGTCGGAAAAGACACACCCCCCCCACAGAGCGCGACTGTATCCAAACAAAACCGCTAAATCAAGTTGAGCTTGAGAGTAGGCATGCCCCCGCCGCGAATCGAACGCGGACTACAGGTTCCGGAGACCTGTGTGATATCCTTTTCACCACGGGGGCTTTATAAGAAATGCGAGAAAAGCCCTGTACCACACCCCAGTTCGGGGGTCAATGTAAAAGCCACGTGTGGCAAACCGCCAGCGAGCCGCGGATCTGCTAGCGAACGTGTGAAGCACCCGCATTTCCCATGATGGCCTGTACCGCATCCGTCCTCGCCCCCGCGAAGATCAACTTCTGTTTGCGCATCCTGGGCCGCCGCGATGATGGGTATCATTTGCTCGATTCGGTGATGTTGCCTGTTGCGCTGTACGACGAATTGACCCTCCAGATCGCTCCGCACTCACCGCATGCGTCCGCGCGACCGGCCATCGTGGTCACTACAGACTCCGATTCCGTCCCGGGAGGCCAGATGAACCTTGCCTATAGGGCGGCGAGAGTGTTCCTCGACGAAGCAAAGGAACTGCTCGATGTGCGCATCCATATCGGCAAACAGATCCCGATCGGGAGTGGTCTCGGCGGCGGCAGCAGTGATGCGGCGGCGGTGCTGCTTGTGCTCAACCGCTTGCTCGGGAAGCCGTACGGTACGGAGGAGTTGGCGGCACTGGGTGGACGCATCGGAGCGGACGTTTCTTTTTTTGTCTATGGCCGCCCCGCACGTGTTCGAGGGATAGGCGAGCAAGTCGCGCCGCTTGAGGCCTGGCCTGCGCTTCACCTCGTTGTCTGCTCTGATGGATTTGCCCTTGCTACGCAGCGGGTCTATTCCAAAGTTGACCTTTCGTTGACAACGAGGCGACCAGACAGTAACATCACTCCCCTTGTCATCGATCGCGAGCCGATAAGCGAATTGCTGGTGAATGATCTGGAAGCGGCGGCGGCTCAGATTCATCCAGAAGTGCTGTCCCTTAAGACGCGACTCCTGGAACTGGGTGCGAGCGGTGCACTGATGACGGGAAGTGGTTCGGCTGTGTTCGGGGTCTTCGTCGATGTCCAGCAAGCGCAATGTGCGGCGGCAACGCTACGCACGCAAGGCCTCTGGGCAAGAGCGACGCATACCCTGGATATATCGCCGGCTGTGGGGGATTGATGGGCGGTCGCCAAGCGGTAAGGCACCGGGCTTTGAATCCGGTATTCGAAGGTTCGAATCCTTCCCGCCCAGCACTTGTCAAGCGATGCGTGAACGGATGGTAGCGTGAAAGACGAGGTGAAAGTATTCGCGGGGAACTCGAATCCCCCGTTGGCCGATGCCGTGTGCACACACCTCGGCGTGACGCGCGGTGCCGCGGATGTGCGCCGATTCAGCGATGGTGAGATCCTGGTTGAGATCGAGGAAAATGTCCGCGGTGGCGATGTGTTCGTCATTCAATCGACGTGCACGCCGGTCAACGATAACCTCATGGAGTTGCTGTTAATGCTCGATGCCTTCCGCCGTGCCTCGGCGAAGCGCATCACTGCCGTCGTGCCATACTACGGGTACGCCCGCCAGGATCGCAAGGTTGCCCCGCGGGTTCCCATCAGCGCCAAGCTAGTTGCGGACCTGGTTACCACCGCCGGCGCCTCGCGCGTACTGACTGTCGACCTCCATGCGGGCCAGATTCAGGGGTTCTTCAATATTCCCGTCGATAACCTCTTCGCGACCCCCGTCCTCCTCCACTACGTCCGTGAGCGGTTGAATCATGATCAGGTCAGCGTGGTGTCCCCTGACGCCGGCGGTGTCGAACGGGCTCGCGCCTTCGCCAAACACCTCAATGCCGGCCTCGCGATTATCGACAAGCGCCGCGCCCGCGCCAATGAGGTTGCCGAGATGCACATCGTTGGCGAAGTGCGCGACCGGACCGCTGTGCTGGTTGATGATATGGTCGATACCGCCGGGACCTTGGTCGCTGCGGCAACGGCGCTCATGGACAACGGCGCACGCGCGGTGCTCGCGTGCTGCACCCATCCGGTGTTGTCGGGCGCTGCCATCGAACGGCTGGAGAACTCGGCGCTCAGCGAGTTGATAGTGACCGACACCATCCCGCTGCGTTCCGAAGCGCGGACGTGCTCCAAAATCAAAGTCCTTTCGGTGGCGCACCTCATCGCGGAGGCCATCAAACGCACACATTACGAAGAGTCCATCAGCTCGCTCTTCGTTTGAATGAACAACGGCTGATTTCGGAATTTGAACTAGCTTCGCCACTAGAGGGAGTAATGTATGGAAACGGTTGAGCTCGCGGCAGACATCCGAACCACCGGCGGTAAAGGGCCGGCGCGGCGCCTGCGCCGTGACGGAAAGGTTCCCGCGATCTTCTATGGCCCCAAACGGACGGCCACCTTGATCACCATCAATGGGAAACAGTTCCTGCAAAAGGTAGCCGCTCTCGAAGGCTCTCATCTTATCCGCTTCAGCTCACCCGCCGATGAGGTGGCGAACAAGGTCGCACTCGTGAAGGAAGCGCAGTACCATCCCGTCACCGGCGCGGTGCTCCATGCCGACTTCTACGAGGTCGACATGGCAGCCAAACTGCGCCTGCGAGTGCCGCTGCACTTCACTGGCAAAGCGGCCGGTGTGGCTCTTGGTGGCATACTCCAGCCCGTGCAACGTGACGTCGAAGTGGAATGCCTGCCGGCGGACATCCCCGAATTCATCAACGTCGATGTCTCTGGGCTCAACATTCACGACGCCGTTCATGTCAGCCAACTCCAAGCCCCAGCGGGCGTCAGCGTGCTGTACGATGCCGATGCCACTTTGGTGACCGTGCTACCGCCGACGGTGGAGGAGGCGAAAACGGCCGAAGCTGCACTGGGCGAGGTCGCTGGCGAGGCTGCCCCTTCTGCGGAGGGCACCAAGGCGGATGCCGAGAAGAAAGGTGGGGCATCGTAACGATCGATGCACGTCATCGTTGGGCTCGGCAACCCTGGGAATCGCTACACAGCGACACGGCACAACGTCGGCGTTCTTGTGGTTGCGGAGCTGGCGAGACGATGGCGGCTATCATTGACTCCAACGCCGTACGGCAGTCGCTTGGCGCATGGACGCATCAATGGTGAGCCGG
>CAZTDK010000735.1:0-3606 GCA_964611965.1 uncultured Binatia bacterium (SeqCode)
GGGTGCCCCTACAAGTGCTCCTACTGTCACGACATCTTCGGCAAGCGTTTCCGCTTTCGCTCGGCGGAGAACGTCCTCCAGGAGATCTACCTTCTCGTCGATCAATACGGCGTTCAGGAGTTTCAGATCGTCGATGATATTTTCAACCTCCACAAGCCACGGCTTACGGCGATCTTCGCCGCGTTGGAAGAGCGCTATGGTGCCGGCAAGCTGCGCTTCATCTTCCCGAACGGCTTGCGCGCCGACATTCTCACCGAGGATGTCGTCAAGACGTTGAAGCGTGGTGGGACGTATGCGCTGTCGCTGGCCATTGAGACGGTGACCCCGCGCTTGCAGACGCTGATCCAGAAAGACCTCGATATTCCGAAGACGAAGCGCTTCATCGACCTGTGCTACCGCGAAGGCATTTTGGTGCGCGGCTTTTTCATGCTCGGCTTCCCCACGGAAAGTGCGAAGGAGCTCCTGTCGACCGTATGGTTCGCGCTCCGGTCGCACCTGACCTTCGCGACGTTCTTCACGGTCATCCCACAGCCCGCCACCCCGATGTACGAGCTCGCGAAGGCGCAAGATGCCGATGCGCTCAGCCGGGTGAACCAGGACGAATACTACAAGGGCCAGTCGTGGTATGAGCTGTCCACGGGTTTTCCCATTCGCCGCCTGGTCAGTGCCGCGCTGTTTGTTTTCTACGTGTGCGCGCCGCTGCGTCTCTTCCGCATCGTCACCACCATCCCGTTTTGGAACGTGAAGTACATCTTTCAGCTCTCGCTCAACATCATCGTCCTACGGCGTGGCTTCACGAGCCCGGGACGAAAGCGCCTGCGCCAATTTCGTCCCGACCTGGAGTTGCCCGAGTCCGGTGCGCCGGATCTGCGCGCACCCTCGCCCGCTCCGGCGGGCTGGCGCGGGGCCTTCGCCTGGGCCTTTCGTCGTGTGCCGGATGCGGTTTCTCCAGCGTCTCCGGACGGCTGAAACGCGCGTGATGTATTGGCGCGGCTTCCCGCGACCCATCACTGCGTGATTGAGAAGCCACGAAGAGCACGAAGGTTACGACGAAGATCTTGGAGAGCTCCGACACCCATCGCACGGATACGGCATCGGGCTGCGGTCTGTGAGCGCAGCGACTTCATCCTGGACCGCCCGCTCTGTTTGCGCATGCGGCTCGCGAAAAAAGCTGCGGACGGCTGGCCTCTGCGGCAATACCACTTCTTCGACGCGCCCTCTGGGCAGGAGCAACGTCGACTTGTCGGCGTATATCCCCCTAGGCTAAGAGACCCAACATCCTGGAATCACTGCCAAGCCGAGGGGAAGTGAATGGCAACGCAAACACGAGTGTTGGTCACCGGTGCGGGCGGCTTCATCGGCCACCACCTGACTCGCTTCCTGGCCCACCGCGGCTATTGGGTGCGCGGCGCCGACATCAAGGAGCCGGAGTTCGAGCCGACGAGCGCCCACGAGTTCATGCTCCTCGACCTACGCCGCTGGGACGATTGCTTGCGGGCGACGCACGGGATCGACGAGGTCTACGGCTTGGCGGCCAACATGGGGGGGATCGGCTTCCTTCAGGCCAACAAGGGTGAGGTCGTGCGCGATAACAGCCTCATCGATCTGCACACGATCGAGGCGGCCCGCGCTAGCGGCGTGCAGCGCTATCTCTATACCTCCAGCGCCTGCGTCTATCCGATGTCCTTGCAAACGTCGTCGATTGTGGACCCGCTCAAGGAAGAGGATGCCTACCCGGCCGACGCAGAGGACGGCTACGGCTGGGAGAAGCTCTATATGGAGCGCATCTGCCGGCACTATCGCGAGGACTTCCGCCTGGGCACCCGCGTCGTGCGCTTTCACAACATCTTCGGCCCCCTCGGGACCTACGACGGCGGCCGCGAAAAATCCCCGGCCGCCATCTGTCGCAAGGTGGCGCTGGCACGTGACGGCGATGTGATCGAAGTCTGGGGCGATGGCGAACAAACCCGCTCGTACTGCTACATCGACGATTGCGTCGAAGGCCTCGTCCGCCTGATGCGCAGCGACTATTGTGAGCCGCTGAATATGGGCCAGGACCGGCTGATCAGCGTCAATCAGCTGGTCGATATGGTCGCCGGCATCGCCGGCAAGCGCATCGGCAAACGCTACGATCTGACCAAGCCCCAAGGGGTGCGCGGACGCAATAGCGATAATTCCCGCCTGCGCGCCGTTCTTGGCTGGGAACCGGTGGTGTCGTTGGAGAAAGGCCTGGCGGCAACCTATCGCTGGATTGCAGCGCAAGTGGGTACGGCATCAGAGCTGAGGTCAGCGATCAGTGAGCGGCACTGACTGCTGGGCCCTGACCGCTCTGAGGCGGCGGGTGCATGTGAGGGCTCGGGGCGGCGCGAAGAGCCGGAGTAGCACATTGGAGACGGGATGGAATGATCGATGGGCTGCGAATGCGGCGTATGCTCCTCGTGGCCGCGTGCGCGCCCTGGCCGCAATGAAGAAGCTGCTGGCCTTCTGCCTGTACCGTGTTCCGCTGGTTCACGCGTTCAGTGCCAAACTTCTATATATGGGGCAATTTCTGCTTCTCGGTTTCTACCAGGATCCGCAAACGGTGCGCTTGATCCGTTCCGTGTATGGGGAGACGAACTGCCTGCTCCAGCCGCTCGAAGCGCATTTGATCTACAGCCTCGCGCACATGCAGGCGCAACTTGAAGGCTGCATGGCCGAGGTTGGGACGCATCAAGGGGCAACCGCCAAATTAATCTGCCACGCGAAGCAAAACCATTTGTTCTACGGATTTGACACGTTTGAAGGCCTGCCGGAACCGGGGCCGCAGGACACCTCGCACGGGCAGCGGTTCTTTCGTGTAGGCAAGTACGCAGCGGCGTATGACGACGTGAAGGCCTATTTGGCGTCTTTTGATGGGGTTGAGCTTGTCAAGGGTGTTTTCCCAGCTTCGGCCCAATGCGTCGAGACGACCCAATTCAGTTTCGTCCATTTGGATATGGATCTCTATGAGGGGACGAAGGCCGCGCTCGCATTCTTCTGGCCGAGAATGGTAGATCGTGGAATCATCGCCGTGCATGACTCTCACGCGGGCGGCATCGCACAGGCAATCCGTGAATTTACTGATGTGGAATCCCCGCTGTCATTTCGTTCGTATGGGAGTCACGTGATCTTGATCAAGGATTCAGGGCGGGGCGCCCGGGATGCGAACGGATCTTGCGACTTTTCATTATGAGCGAAACCGCACATGCCGAGCGGCTCGAATCCGTCTCTGTGATTCTCCCGGTCGTCAACGAGACGACCGCGTTGGAGCAGACGGTGCGCATTATCCTGCGTGATGTGCCGCGGCAGCTTATCCGGGAGCTGTTGATCGTCGTGTGCCGAAGAACGACCGCGGCGTCGATGCAGACGATTGCCGATCTGCAGCGGCGGCTGGGTGATCTTGTCGTTGTGGTGCATCAGAAGCTGCCCTATTTGGGCGGGGCGCTGCGCGACGCCTTCAAGGTGGCGCGCGGCAGTCATGTCATCATCATGGCCAGCGACATGGAAACCAACCCGAGTGAGGTGCAATGCCTGATCGCGGAGGAGCAAAGGACTCCGTCCGGCATCGTCACCACCTCGCGTTGGATG
>CAZTDK010000736.1:0-3598 GCA_964611965.1 uncultured Binatia bacterium (SeqCode)
CACAGATGCGGACGGGAGAATCCTGGTACTGTGGCACCGCCGATGCAATCTACCAGAACCTCTACCTCCTGGAGCGCAGCGGTGCCGAGTATGCGTTGATCCTCTCGGGAGATCACATCTACCGAATGGATTATGCGGCGATGCTGCAGCATCACCACGACTCCGGGGCCGACTTGACCATTGCCTGTCAGACGGTTGCTCTCGACCACGCACGATCGTTCGGGGTCGTGACGGTCGATGAGAGCGACCGCATCGTGTCCTTTCAGGAGAAGCCGGAAGACCCGCGGAGCCTTCCCGGCGATGCCGAGCACGGGCTCGTATCCATGGGCGTGTACGTCTTCCGGATGGATCTGCTGTCGAAGCTGCTTCACGAGGATCACGCCGGCAACTCCACGCACGACTTCGGCAGGGATATCGTCCCGTCCATGGTCGGCGCCCAGCGGGTCGGCGCCTATCGCTTTGGAGGAAGGAGCGGACGGGTCACCGCCGACCGCTATTGGCGCGATGTGGGGACGCTGGATGCGTATTACGAAGCGAACATGGATCTGTTGCAACCGATGCCGGCGATAGACCTGTACCAGGGGGACTGGCCGATACGAACCTATGAGGGGCAGCATCCGCCGGCACGCAGCGTGCACGGCAGCTCGGGACGCGAAGCGGAAATCGTCAATTGCATGCTCGCGTCGGGGACGCTGATCGTCGGCGGAACGCTGCGGCACGCCATCCTGTTCCCGAACGTGCGGGTGGAAGAGGGCGCGGTGGTCGAAGATTCGCTCCTCTTCGAGGGGGTCACCGTGGCCGAGGGGGCACAACTGCGACGGTGCATTGTCGACAAGCGCGTCGTGATTCCGGTGGGCGAACGAATCGGTTTCGATCGGACACGGGATGCGCAGCGGTTCACGGTCTCCGAGCGGGGTATTGTCGTCGTCCCGAAGGGCTACCGCTTCGCCGCCACGGCCTGAGACTGCCCCGAGTCGTTCCTCGTCCGCTGAAATCCGGCAACGTCTCGGGACCGAACAACACGACACTCCTCGTCGTCGACAAGAACGACGTCTGACGTCCGCGACCGTGATGTTGGCGGCGCCTCAGAGGCACTGGACTACACGGCACCGCTGGGCAACCCTTGCACCCACGTCCCGTCATTCCGACCAAATAGGTCACTCAAGGACACTCCACAGGAACATGGCACCGAAGAGGATCAGCAATGGCCCAAGGATCAACAGCTCTCCCATGAGTTCGCTCCAGCTGGTCTTTGGATCGAGATAAGCTTCGTTCGGTTGTTGCGGACAATATCGGACCCTGATTTGTTTGCCGACGCGGTATTTCGCATCAACATATTTTCTTGTCAGACCGACGCCAGGTACAACGCCGCTGAAATTCAATCGTTGACCGCGGTGCTCGGTACCCAGGACCCAATAGCGATATTCGATCACCGGGAAAGTAATCCGGCCATATTGCCACCGAAGCGAAAGGATCTCTCCGTGCGTTGTCGGCCAGTCGTGGCACTTCCACGCCAAGGCTACCTCGTGCAGCGCTCGCACGCCGATGGCGAAGCCCGCGACACAGAACGTGCCGAACACGACGATTTGAATGATTTCTCCGACGATTTGCAACTTACCCGACCGATTCCATAAGATCGCCCTGCCGATAATCGGGACGCCTGACCCAGGCTGAGCGCCTCGCTACTCATCGGACAAGTGACCGCCGAACGCCACGCTTCACCTGCTGCCGGAAGCCGGACCGAGGGACAAGCGTAGGCTGGAGGCGGTTGGCCTGGTGACGGGGGTCCACCCGCTCGTTCACGCAGGTCTGGTGATGGCGATTCCCGTCGCTTGACGTGGCGGCTCCAGCGGCAGCGTTACCACAAACCGTGTGCCTTCACCTACAGTGCTCTCCAGACCCACCACCCCGTCCAGGGCCTCGGTGAGACGCTTCACGATGTACAAGCCGAGTCCGACGCCGCCACCGCGCGGCGGACCGTTGCTGCCTTGCCGGAACATCTCGAAGACCGCCGACTGATCTGCCGGAGCGATGCCAGGCCCCATGTCCGTGACGCTGACCACCACGCGTCCTTCGGGGTGTGCCACCTCTGCGGAAATGGTCACGCGGCCCGCGTCCGTGTACTTCAAGGCGTTGTGGATGAGGTTGCGCAGAATCATCTGCACCTTGCCGCGATCGCTCTGGAGGACCACCTGCTCATCCCGTATGTCCCACTGCACCGCGACCCCGTCTTTGATCCAGGTGGCGGGAAGATTCCTGCGCAAGCCCGCCATCAGGTCGCCCAGACTGAACGGCTCGATGCTGAGCGCTAGCTGCCGCGTCTCCAGCCGATTCAAGTCGAACATCGCCTGGATCAACTCGAGGAGCTGCAGGGACTGCTGATGGATCCGGTGCAACATGTCGCGCTGCTCGTCCTTCGACCCGGTCTCGTCGAGGAGCAGCTCCGTGTACCCGAAGATGACGCTCACCGGCGTGCGCAGCTCGTGGGAGACCAATGCCACGAACTCGGACTTGAATTGATTCGCTCGCCACGTCTCCGCTTGTTGCTGGAAGCTTGCGAACCGGTACTTCTCCAGAACAGTCGCAGCCATCCCTGCCACGCCTGCCGCCAGCACCAAACCGAACATTTCGTAAGGAACGGGGATCATTGGGAGTGCCCCGAGCTTTAGGGAAAAAGGATAGCCCACCAGCGCACTGATACTCACAGCCGTTTGTCCGCGGAGGCCCCAGGGAAAAAACGCGGCCGTGCCCGTCATCAGTAAAGCCAGGGTCAGCACCAGCACTTCGGTACGCGCGTGAAGCACGCCAAAAATGACGCTCAGACTCAACGCCACATAGCTCAGCATACCCTCGGTTACTGTCTGGGTGAGGGCAGGGCGACGCTGTATCAGCACCATCTGCGTCACGCATGCTAGAAAATACGATAGGCAACCGAGTGCCAACACCGCGGCACGTTCTGGGTGATAGAGGTAATCGATGCCACTTCCGACCGCGCTGGCCACGAGAATGAACGCCCCCGCTATGGGTGCGCGACGTGCCGTCAGCAGGCGGGTATCGGCGCGATAGGCCGCGGCGATAGGATCGTCACTGCTCATTACACGCACTGACCTATAATCGTATTGCACGACCCACTGCAGCAGGCCGTTCCGGAGGCACACTGCGTGCCAGGTCGGCCACAGGTCGTTGACGTTGGCGTTGGCGTTGCGGAGGTGGCGGTCGGTCCCGGCTGTGAACCACCGACGATCAGATCAGAGCCTCCGCACCCGATCGCCATCACGATCGCAAGGAGGATCGCGAGCGAAGCCGCCCAATCCTTCGAAGCGCGTCCGCGCCAGCCTCGAATGCCTTCTTGAAGATTGGAGTCGGAAGTTGGTTTCATGAGTTGTTCCGCCTCTGGCGACGAGCAATGTGCACGCCAAGGCGTGCGTGCAGCCGACCAAGGCAATTGACGTGGGTCGTTACCGGTCATGCAGATACTGGAATACCAGGTAGGTTGAGTCAGGACTCGGGCTTCTCGTTCTCCTTCTGAACGACGAGGGGCAGCGCGAGATGGAAGGTCGCCCCACCGTCGGTGTTGCTCGTGGCCCAGAGTCGTCCG
>CAZTDK010000737.1:0-3592 GCA_964611965.1 uncultured Binatia bacterium (SeqCode)
GCCAAGCCTGCAGCTTGCTGTCTGCTTCGAAAATGGCAGTAAGGGCTTGAGGGCTTGGGGCGTGGGGCTCTCGCTCTCGGGCCAAGCCAACTGCTTCATGACGACTCTTGCGATGCGACCATGTCCCGCGTGGTCAGCTTCTGGCGAGAGCACCCCTAGCGACCAACGGGAGCAGGCCATAGAAAGGACGCTAGCCGCAGGCGCTAGTGCTCGGGTTTTGATTGGTTGTGGCCGCCTTTCGGCGCCGCGTTCCCGTGCGGTTGCTGCGGTGCTGCGTGCGGCTGCGGAGCGGCGTGCTGCGGCCTGGGCTGCGGCTGCGCATGCGGTTGGGGGGCACGCTGCGGCTGCGACGGCTGTCGGGACATCGAGCGCTCCGCTGGTGGCGCCTGTGATTGTGCGGGAGCCTGCGGACGCGCGTGCTCCGCTGGTCGGGCCTGTGGCTGCTGTTGCGGTGCGGCCTGCTGATGCGCCGACGACTGGGGCACGGCATGCGGAACCGACCGATTTTGCGGGGGAGGCGGCGCCACGCTGCGCTGCTGCGGTGCCGCCTGATGTGCAGGCGATTGCGGGACCGTGTGCGGCCCCGGTCGGCCCTGCGGCTGCGCTGGCACGTTGTGTTGTTGCGGCGCCGCGCGTTCGTGTGTCGGTGCTTGCGGGACCGCGTGCGGCGCCGGTCTCCCCTGTGGAGGAGGGGGCGGAACGCTGCGTTGCTGTGGTGCCGCCTGTTGGTGTGCTGGCGGCTGCGGAACCGCGTGCAGCGGCTGTCGCGCTGTGCCTCCTGGCGGTGGCGGCGGTACGGCGTGCGCTGGTCCTGCCTGCGGATGTCCAGGCACGTTGGACCGTCCCGCGGCGGTGCCACCAGGTGGCTGCCGTCCGGGTACCGGCGGTGGTTGCTGACCGGTCGTGTGCGGCACTCCGCCTACGGCGGGCTGCCCACCTGCGGTTGCCGCGTGCGCCGGGCGCGCTTGCACGATGCGCGGCGCCGGATGCTGCACGGACGCGGCGGGTTGGATGCCCCTGGCATGCAGGCGACTGACGGTATCCTGCGGGGACCGCGTCGCGACGACCTGCCGTGCCTGTAACCGCTCTGGGGGACGTTGCCCGCGGCCGGTTCCCGGCGTGAGGCTTGCGGCGACCGGCCGCACCCCAAGATTGCCGTGCAGCGGACGCAGCTGTTGCATACGCTGCGCATCGAGCGCGACAGGTCTCATTTGGCCTCGACCGAATTGATTGCGATCCACTCCCACTACCGCATTGCGGACACGAGCGTTGCTGTAGTTGTTCACATTATTGATATTGACGATTCGCGTGTTGTTAACGACCACGTTATTGACGACGTGTGGGCCACCCCAGCCGCCCCAGTAGGGGTGGCCGATGAAGCCCGAGCCCCCCCACCAGGGGACGATCGGCTCACCGAAGCCGAGCGCCACCCAGCTCACGAAGGGCAGACCGACGCTGACCGAGACTCCAACGCCGGGCGCTCCGAAGAACGCCACGAGTGCGGGCGAATACACCGGGGCCGCGACGACCGGCCCGGGACACCAGCCCCACCCTCCATTGAAGGATACCCAGCGGCCATAGTGATACGGCGCCCACCCCCATGGTGCATCGTCGACCCAGGTCCACTGGTAGGACGGATCATATACCCAGCGGCCGGTGCTGTAGGGCGCCCAATCGGGGCCCACGCCGCGCGGAACCCAGACGTTGCCGTACTGCGGCTGCTGCGACCAGTCTCCGTAGGCATCGAGATCTTGCGCGCCGGCGATCTGCGGGGGGACGTACTGCGCGCTGCGGGGTGCGGCACCGAACTGTGCGGTGCGCTGGTCGTTCCATTGATCCCACGCATCCGCTGGAGGGGCCGCGTTTTCGGTGATTCGAACCTGGTCGGTTCCGTCGAGGATGATCTGCTGATTGTCGGCGACGGCTGTGGTTGCACCGGTGGCGGGCACCACCGTCGCGGCGCCGCCGCGCCGGACGCTGAACGCCGTATTATTTTCCGCAACGTCGATTCGATAGTAGCCGGGCCGATCGATGCTTATCGCCGCGTTGGGCGTGTCGATCTCGATCGTCTGGCCCGGGAGCATGTTCTGCAAGTCGAGGGCGGCGTGACCACCGGTCATGCGGTACTGCATGTAGTTGGCGCTCAGCGACGTGAGATCGAGCTCGGTGCCGGCGCCGGCGCGAATGAACGCTTGCGGCCCGATCTGAATTTCCAGGTTCCCGCCGTCACCCGCGTAGAGCGCGTCACCGGCGGCCAGCGGCGTGTTTACTTGCGCGGTGCTCCAATCGGCTGCGCCGGTCCGCCAGAACGACACCGGCCCATCAATGAAGCGCAGGCGCGGCGGCGTTGGAGCGTTACTGAGTGCTCCACGCGTCGCGGCTGCAGACGGCGATGCCGCTAGACTGCCAATGGTGAGCAGTATGCCGAAAACGATTGGCAAAAGACGCTTCAAGGTCATTGCTGCGAGCCTCTCTGGGCGTGCCACATCTCGCGTTTCACAACCGTGGCGCGGCCCTGTGGTGCAGGTGAAGGGAGCAACTTCCGTGCAAGTCCCACAGCTGGGAGCGATGCTTCAACGAGACTTCGTTGTCTGCAACCATTTGCAAGCCCGGTTGTCATCCCTACAAGCTTCGAAGATCAGCGCCTGTGATCCCCGGTGCGGACGACGTGGAGGCAGTAGTGGCACGAATCCGGCTTCCGAGAACCGTTGTTCGGAACCAGCGGAGACTGATCGAGCAACTTCCTCAAAGGAGCCTGATATGATGCGTTTCACGCTGTTGGCAGTGTTCGCTGCAGTTGTCTTCCCGGCGCTGGTCGCCAATGCCGGAGTATCGGTGCAAATCGGTGAGCCTGGATTCTACGGCAGCATCGACATCGGAGGCTATCCGCAACCGCAGCTGGTTTATCCGCAACCGGTCGTGATTCAGCCCGGGGGAGCGGAGCAGCCGATTTACCTACACGTGCCCCCAGGCCATGCGAAAAACTGGAGTAAGCACTGCCGTCAATACAACGCTTGCGGCCGGCCCGTCTATTTCGTGAAAGACAGTTGGTATCGAAACGAATACGTTCCCCGCTATCGCGAGACGCACGGGCACGGCCATGGGGATCATCATGATCATGGGCCTGATCATGGTCATGACTACGATCACGACGACCATGACCATGACTACGACCACCACTGACAGATGTGCGCCAGGATTGTTCTTCGGACGCTGGCGTTGTCCGCCACGATGGCAGTGACAACGCCGACCTCGTTCAATCCATAGCGGAGGCAGTCTCGCCTCAGCGGAGGAGATGGCCAAGATGGCGCGGAGCTCGCAGTCGGTGTCAGTTGGCGTACCGCGGCCACTCTTGCACGCCGCTAGTGCGGCGTTCCTGGTGGCCATTCTTTCTCTGGGCCAAGCGGTGTTGGTGCCGTTTGCCGTGGCCACGCTGATTGGATTTGTGCTGCTTGCGCCGGTGGCGTGGCTTGAGCGTCACGGCGTACGCCGGGGGATCAGTCTCGCGCTGGTCGGGTCGCTCGTGCTCGGCGGTGTGGGGGCCTTCGGCTACGCGCTCGGTTATTTCCTGTTCGAGAGCGTCGGCCGGATG
>CAZTDK010000738.1:0-3587 GCA_964611965.1 uncultured Binatia bacterium (SeqCode)
GAAAGGCCGCCGCCCGCAGGGCCAGGGCGCTCTTCCTCGCTGCTGCAATATGCCATAAGCGATACGCGATTCGGTGCCGATGAAACGTGTGTTGCTCGTCCTACTGATCGGAATCGTGTGCGCTGCGGTCGCGCTGCTCTGGATGGGGCGGATCTACTTCAGCGGCTGGGCACGGGTGCGCCTCGAGCAGGAGCTGAGTCGCGCGACCGGGAAGCCGTGCACGGTCGACGCGCTGACCGTATCGTTGTTTCCGCCGCGCTTGCACATCGGCGGTGTGGCCATCGGGGCGACGCCGGCATTGGCCCGTGTCGCCGGCCTTGATGCGCGCCTGGCGCCGCTCGCGAGCCTGGCGGAAGGCCGCGCCGTCGTCAGTGTCGACATCGACTCTCCATCCGTCGATCTGTCCCATCTCCCCAAATCCGAAACACCGGCCGGCGAGAAAAAGACGCCGCCCGCAGGCCCTCCCCGCTTACCGCCGCTGCATCTCGAATCGGTAGACATTACCCACGCGGCGCTGAAGTTTCGCATGGGGAAGGACACCGCCGATCTCACGCTGGAGCAGCTGCACGCGCAGCTCACGGCCAGCCTGACCCGCAAGGGCTTTGCGGCGGGGCTGGCGGTGAAAGGTGCCGAGCTGCAACGTAAGTCCTACTTCGCCAAGCTCGACGAGATCGTTGCGGAAGGCGGCATGGATGGCGGCGGACTTTATCTCAGCAGTGCGCGCGTGCGTGGTGAGCGCATCACCGCTGACGCGAGCGCCACGCTCGTCCCCCACCATGACACCATCGAAGCCACCTTCGATCCCGGTATTCTCGGTGTCGTCGTCGACGAGCTCGCGGTCCTCAGTGGCCAGGCCCATGTGAACGGGACGCTCACCGGGAATCTGCTCGACCCGGTCGACGAAGGGCAGCTGACCATCACCGACGGTGCGATTGCACACCACAAGCTCGGCGAGCTGTCGACCCACGTCAAACATCGCGGCGCCAAGTTGGAGTTCGACCACGTGCAGCTCAACGGCTCGCGTGGCGGGCAGGTCACCGGCGCCGTCGATCTGGTGGTGGTGAAAGAGGTGCCGCTCAACGGCGAGCTGACGTGGGACGGCGTCGACCTCGAAGGCCTGCTGGCGATCATCGGACCGTCGATTCCCTTGAACAACCGCCTACGCGCCACCACCTCGGTGCACGGCTCGCTCGATCCGATGGACCTGGACATCAAGGCCACCGGTAGCTTGCAATCGACGCAGAAGGAAACGCCGAAGGATGTGGCGAGCTTCGTCGGCGGTGCCCGCGTGCATGCCCACGATCTGGACGCACAGCTGGAGTTGAAGCAGCCGGAGCGCAATACGGTGAGCGCGCGCGTGCTCATCAACGGCGACACGTTCGGCGGCACCGTCCGCATGACCGCCGCCGACCTTGCGGCGCTCAACCCCATGCTGCCGCGCCCGCTGCCGGCGCTGGCGCTGACCGGGCAGTCCGAGGGCAATGCCGAGTTTGGCGGCACCACCGATCATCCCACGGTGAGCGGCAAGCTGGGGCTGCGCGGCGCCACCGTCGTCGGCACCCGTGTCACGCGGCTGGACGGTGACTTCGGGATCGCCGCCGGGGTCTTGCGCACGCAAGCGACGACGCTGGACACCATCGGCGGACAAGTCAGTCTGAACGGCGGCATTGCACTGGAGGCGGAACGCGCCAACGACTGGCGCATGGGGCTGCGCGACCTCGATACCGACTTGCTGCTCGGCACGGTGCGCGGCTTGACCGGCGTGCAGACGCCGGTCAGCGGCGGCACCGTGAACGGGACGCTGACGTGCCGCGGCCCATGGGTGCGGCCACAAGCGCAAGCGCAGCTCAGCGCCAAAGGCTTGCGCGTCGGCTCCGAGCCGCTTGATCATGCCGACGTCGAGGTGACGACAACCTGGCCGCAATGGAAGGGCAAGCTCACCGCGGTGCGCACGCCCGCGGAAACACTGACTGTCGACGGCAGCGGCGAGGGCCAGACGCGCATCGATCTGACCGTCGACTCCACGCCGCTGGAGCTGGCGACGCTGCGCGGCGCGCGCCGTCGCCGGGTCACGGGCGCCCTGACGGCGCACGCGCACATCACCGGCAAGCCGTTGCAGCCTGGCGGCACGGTCGAAGTCAGCGGGCGCGGGCTTGGCGTCGGCACGCATCACGTGGGTGACGTCGGCCTGCGCGCCGAAGGCAGTGACGGCAATTGGAAGCTCAGCGGCAACGCCCTCGACGGCAGCGTCACCCTTGGTGGCACGCTGCGGACCACCGGCGACTTTCCGTACACCGTGGCGGTGACCTGGCAAGACACGAATCTGGCGCCGATCCTGACCGCGGACGAGGCGTTGAGCCTGACCACCAGCGGCACATTCAATCTCGCCGGCGCCGTGCGCTCGCCGACCACGCCGAGCGGCACGCTGCGCGTCAACCAATTCCTCCTGATGCGCGGCCAATGGCAGCTCGAGGCGCCGGAGCCGATGCGCATCGATCTCGACCGCGGGCGTTTCCGTATCGCCTCCCTGGTGTTGGCGGCGCAAGGCAGCCGCGTGAGCGTGGGCGGCGAAGGGACGCTGGCCGGCGACGTCGCGCTGGATGTACGCGGCGATGGCGATCTGGTGCTGCTCGAATTGCTGGGCGGGCCGCTGCACGCGGCACGCGGCGCGTTCTCGGTTGGCGCGCAAGTCGCGCACCACCGCGGCACCGGCTGGGAGCTGCGCGGTCAGGGGACGGTCCACGACGTGGTCGTCGACCTCGGCCTGCCGGTGGCGATCACGGAAACCAACGGCGCGTTCTCGTTGGCCGGCGGCAGCATTCACATCGACGCGCTCACCGGTCATGCCGGCGGCGGCGACTTCACCATCGGCGGCACGCTCGATCTCAACCACGGGCCGGCCCTGACGTGGTCGCTGCGCGAGGTGTCGGCCACGTTTCCGGAATGGTTGGAGGAACGTGTCTCGGGCCAGGGCCAGGTGGAAGGTACCTGGCAGCTGCTCACCGTGAGCGGCGACGTCGAGGTGTTGAATGCCCTCTATGACCGTCCGATCGAGGTGACCGCGCTGCTCCCTTGGTTCAAGGAACAGCTGGCGCCCGCGCCACAAATCGGCGAGCCGCTGCGTGAGGTACGTCTGGATCTCCATATCCATGCGCCGGACGGCCTCTTCATCGACAACAACTACGCCAAGGCCGAGATGAGCTGCGACCTGCGCATTGGCGGCAATACACAGCAGCCGACGCTCGACGGCCTGATCGAGATCCTCAGCGGCCAGGTGCGGTTTCGCGGCCGCGTGTTTACGGTCACCGGCGGCTCTGTGCAGTTTCGGAAATCGATGCCGCTCAATCCGATCCTGAATCTCAACGCCGAGAGTGAGATCACGACGACGGAGGCGGAGTACACCGTCAACGTCGCGGTCAGCGGCACCGCCGACAAGCCGCGCGTGCAGTTTACCTCCGACGATCCGTCGCTGACGCAGAACGACGTGCTCAGCCTGGTAACCTTCGGACAAACCACGACGCAGCCGCAGAAAGAAGGCTCGACGGTCGGCGTCGGCAACGTCTTGGGGTGGGTACCCAGCGAGTACG
>CAZTDK010000739.1:0-3586 GCA_964611965.1 uncultured Binatia bacterium (SeqCode)
GCGACCCCGGTGCCGGTGGCAGACGGCGAACCAAGCCGCGCTCGATGAGCGTCGCGAGCAGCGCCGACAATTGATCGAGGGATTCGATAGCCACCATGCGACCGGCATGGGTGCGCAGCTCGCCCGGGGTCTGCGGTCCCCGCAGCAGCAACTCGGCAACGATGGCAAGCGGCGTCGCATCCAGGCCGAGCGCGTCTTTGCCGTTGTGCACGTACTTCTCGACTCGACTGTTCATCGGAAAGACGGTGCGCGCCATGTACTTCTTCTCGAGCCGCTGCAGCGCCGCCGCGACTTGATCTTCCTCCAGCGACAGCACCGGGTCGCGGTTCGACTTCTGGTTGGCGCCGTTGGTCGTGGCGTTCAGCGTCAGCGGATACTGCTCGGGCGTCGTCAGCGCCTTCTCGACGAGCACGCCGAACACCCGAGCCTCGTTGGGGTCGAGCTGGATATCGAGGTTCATGTCGCGGCACCCTAGCAGATTTCGGCGAGCAAGGGAGCAATCGTCAGGATCTCCACGGTGAAGTTGCTGACAGACCCTCGATACACCGTCAGGTTCCCACCTCTCTTCCCAGGGACTGTCTATTTTTCTCGGGTTCGGACATTTCGCGTGTAGGGGCAGTTCGGGAACTGCCCGAAGGGCGCATCGAATCGGCAGCGCCGCGTGGGCGATTCCCGAATCGCCCCTACATCCAAGAAGATCGACAGTCCCCCCCCAAGAGAGGGGCCAGGGGGTGAGTTCGCCGCTGCGGCGTTCTGGGTCACGGGGCAAAGCTGGCCGTGTATCGAGGGATTGTCTGCGCGCTCACCGCATCCGCATGGCCACCAGGACGACCACGGCCACGAGCGCCAGCGCAATCGCCGCGATGGCGAACCACCGCCATGCCGCCGCATCGGCGGGCGCCGCATTACGCGCCAGACACGACCGGCATACCGCGCGCCGCACCGTCAGGCCCATCACCAGCTCGACGCAGTCGCCGCAACACAGCGCATGACACACGGCGCACGAGCCGGCAGCGGGCGCATGGCAATACACGCAGTAGACGTCGTCGGGCGAGATCGGCTGGGTGCCTTGCATGGTCGGAATTCAGCCTCACAGACAACAGACTGGGAGACGACAGACAACAGACGCCCGCGCGTGTCAACGTACAGTGAGTCTGTCGTCTGTCCTGTTGTCGGTCTTCCCCCGCGTTGACTTCGCCGCGTGCGGTCCCTACAGTCCGGCGCATGCTCACCATTGACGATTTCCAGCGCGTCGAGCTGCGCGTCGCGACCATCCTCGCCGCGGAGCCGCACCCGAATGCCGATCGGTTGTTGGTCTTGAAGATCGATCTCGGTAGCGAGCAGCGTCAGTTGGTGGCGGGCATTCGCGCTCACTACGCGCCCGAGACGCTGGTCGGCAAGCAGATTGTCGTGGTGGCCAACCTCGAGCCGGCCACACTGCGCGGCGTCGAGAGTCAGGGCATGTTGCTCGCCGCGTCGGATGCGGAGGGCCGCCTCGCCATCGTCACGCCGGAACGGCCGGTGACCAGCGGCGCGACGGTGAAGTGAGCAGAGAAGCATTGAGTGATTGAGTCACCGGGCCATCGGCGCATCGGGTATTCGATCACCCAATGACTCGATGAGCGATCACTCAATTCTTCTCACCGCACCGTGACCACGACGCGCCGGTCGCGCGGTCCATCCAACTCGACGAGCATGATCGCCTGCCACGTCCCCAGCACGAGTGCGCCGTTGTGGACCGGGATCGTTTCGCCGGGACCGAGGATGGCGGACTTGATATGGGCCGCGGCGTTGCCGTCAACTCGGTCGTGCCGCCACACGCCCGCGGGGATCATTTTGTCGAGCGCATCGAGTACGTCTTCACCGACGTTCGGATCGTCATTCTCGTTGATGACGATCGCCGCCGTTGCGTGGGTGACATAGACGGAGCAGATCGCCTCCGTCGCCTGCGATGCACGAACGATCTCCGCCACCCGTTCGGTGATATCGATCATCTCGTGCTGGCGCTGGCTGCGGAGATGGAATTCAGTCTGCATGCTTCCGTGCCTCGGGCAGCTTGTCGTCTGATTCGTTCAACCATGCACCGCCGCACCGAAATCAGCAACATGCCCGACCGTGCCAGCCCGCAGCGACCCAACGGGGAGCGGACCATAGAAAAGACGCCGCCCGCAGGGCTACATCCAGGCGCCGCCGTCGACGCGTAGGATCTTGCCGGTGACGAAGCTGGCATCGTCGCTGGCGAGGTACACGGCGGCCTTGCCGATGTCTTCCGGCCGGCCGGCGCGACCCAGCGGGATGGTGTTGAGCAACGCCTCGCCATAGAACTTCATCATCCGGTCGCCCATATCGGTCGCCACGATGCCCGGCGCTATGCAATTGACACGCACGCCGGCGGGGGCACACTCCTTGGCGAGCGACTTGGTCAAAGCGTTCACCCCCGCCTTCGCCACATAGTACGGGGCGCCCATCGGACCGCAGGCGTCGGCGCCGATCGACGAAATGAGTATGACATTGCCGCTGCGGCGCTCGACGAGATGGCCGACCGTGGCCCGGCAGGTATAGAAGACACCGTGCAAGTTCACGTTGATCACCTTGTGCCAGTGATCGACGTCGAGGTCCCAGAGCGGGGCGACTCGCGCGGCGATGCCCGAGTTGGCCACGACGATATCGATTCGCCCGAAGCGGTGGAGAACGTCGGCCACCATGCGCTCCACGGCGGCCCATTCACTGACGTCGGCCTGGAACGCGATGGCGCTGCCGCCGAGCTCCTCGATGGCGTGGACGGTGGCGTCGGCCGCGGCGGCGTTACGGCGGTAGTTGACGGCGACCGACGCGCCTTCGCGCGCCAACTCCAACGCAATGCCGCGGCCGATGCCGCGTGAGGCGCCGGTGATGAGGGCGATCTTACCGTCGAGCTTCATCGCGTGATTCGTGCTCGTGAGTCGTGTTCGCGAAAAGATGAAGGCGTCAGGCTTTTGGACGTTCTACCAGTTGCAGCAGGACGCCGTGCGTGACTTTGGGACTGATGAAGCCGAGGCTCCGACCGTTGGGGACGTTCTGGATGTTTAGCTTGATGCCCCTTTGTGCGAGCGTTTCACTTGCCGCGTGCAGATCATCGACTTCGAGCGACAGGATGTACATGCCTTCACCGCGCTCGGCGAGGAACTTGGTTGCGGGGTTGGATCCGGTGGTCGGTTGAAACAGCTCGAGCGCCGCGTCGCCGATGGTGAGAAAGGCACGCCGGATGTTGAGCCCCGGAACATCGCCAAGGCCGCTAACGGGGAAATCAAAATTCGCCGTGAAGCGTTCCAGCGCGGCGTCGAGGTCCTTCACCGCTATCGCGATGTGATCGATCCTATTCACTACCGCCATGCTTGCGTCCTTGGTTACTGGTTGGCTGATGCCTGCACTCGTCACTGGTCCCTTGTCACTCGACACTGGCCCCAGTCACTGCTCCTCAAACGGCTGGGCGTACTCGATGAGGACGCCATGGTTGGCCTTGGGATGCAGGAAACAAATCATTCCAGCCAGCCCCTGGCGCGGTGTCTGGTCGATCAATTCGATACCTTTGGCCTTCGTGGCCGCT
>CAZTDK010000740.1:0-3585 GCA_964611965.1 uncultured Binatia bacterium (SeqCode)
GACGGTTCGAATCACTACGGATTTCATTCGCAATGCACTAGGATCGGTTTTGATCGAGGTGGGGCAGACACGCGTGATTTGCACCGCCACCGTTGAGGAACAAGTCCCGCCGTTCCTGCGCGATAGCGGCCAAGGCTGGGTAACCGCGGAATACGGCATGCTTCCCGGTTCGAGCACGTCGCGCATTCAGCGGGAGTCGGCGCGCGGCCGCATCGGCGGGCGGACCCACGAGATCCAACGACTCATCGGCCGCAGCCTGCGTGCGATCACCAACCTGGCAGCCCTCGGGTCGCGCAGCATCTGGCTCGATTGCGACGTCATTGAAGCCGACGGTGGCACTCGGACCGCATCTATTACCGGCGCCTATGTCGCCCTTGCACTTGCGGTGCGCCGCTTGCGCGTCGACGGACGTATCACCGCGGATCCGCTGACCGGTACCGTCGCCGCCATCAGCGCAGGGATGGTGGGCGGTCGGCCCCTCCTCGATTTGTGTTACGCGGAGGATTCAAAGGCGGAAGTCGACATGAACTTCGTGATGACCGGCAAGGGACGATTCATCGAAGTGCAAGGGACCGCGGAGTCCAAGCCCTTTACCAAGACGCAACTGGATCGGCTGGCTGACCTGGCGACGGACGGCATACAACGGCTGACGGCGCTGCAGCTCGAGGCCTTGAAGGCTGTGCCGTGACCTCCACCGTCCGCGCACGCTCTCCGGTGCTATTGGTCGCAACAACGAATCCCGGCAAGATCCGCGAGTTCGCCGAGCTTCTGCAGGATATCCCGGTCATCTTGCAGTCACTCCTTGAGCTACCGGGCGCGCCGGCGGTAGCCGAAGACGGCAGCAGCTACCAGGAGAACGCCGCGGCCAAGGCTATGGCGCTTGCGCGTTGGAGCGGCCGGACCGCGCTCGCCGACGACTCCGGGTTGGAGGTCGATGCGCTCGGCGGCGCGCCCGGTATCCACTCGGCGCGCTACGCCGGTGCGACCCAGGACAGCGGCGCGAATCTCACCAAGCTGCTGCAGGCGCTCGCGGGTATCCCCGAGGCGCAACGCACCGCGCGCTTCCGTTGCGTGCTGGTCGTGGCCCGGCCCGAGGGACGGACGCTGGCGGTCGACGGCAGCTGCGAGGGGCAAATCACTGATCGCCCATCTGGCGGTGGCGGCTTCGGTTATGATCCGGTTTTCCTCTATCCGCCTGCGGGGAAAACGTTCGCCGAACTGCCCGCCGCGATCAAGAATCAAGTCAGCCACCGCGCCCGCGCCTGCGCGCAGCTGCGCGCACGGTTGATGGACTTCATGCTCTCCTGAGCCATCAGCGATCTGCCCTCAGCTGGTTGGTGCTTGCTTTGCCAGAACGCCTCTGTTACCAACGCGCCGCTCGGCGGCCGGCGTGGTTTGCGTGAACCGGCACGGAAGCGTAGGAAGCGGTAACGATTTGTAACGGGGCGTAGCGCAGCCTGGTAGCGCACCTGCCTTGGGCGCAGGGGGTCGGAGGTTCAAATCCTCTCGCCCCGATTGTAGAGTCGTGAATCGTGCTCGTGATTCGTGGGTGGTGACTGCGATCGGCTCCCGAACACGATTCACGAGCACCGGTCACGATGTGCGCCAGTAGCTCAGTTGGATAGAGCAACGGCCTTCTAAGCGAGGACACCGGGAGAAAGCCCCTTATCCACAGGGGCTTTTTCTTTGCCGTACCTGCGCGTTTTGGCTGCCGTCTGGCTGCTGAACAGCCCGCTCTGGCTGCTCGCGGGCACAGTCAAGGGCACAGTCGTTTTGCAACCGGTGACTGAGGATTCCTTGAAGCGTGGGAGACCTCAGGCCGTCGCCTGCTGCGGGGCCTCCGGCTCCAGAGACCGTGGCTTAACCCGGCGCCTACTTGTGCAACTCATATACTCGGGACCGGCCCGACAATCACGGATGGTGGCAGCGCTTCCGGTTATAAATTCGGCGCGCCACTAAGAGACTGCTTCCACTGAGTTGGTTTGGAACTGGCTACGGAGACATCGGCGGGAATTTCCGCCGACTGCGGTTCCTCAACGCCACGCGACAACTGCGGCACGGAGGTGGTAGGTCGACGCCGCGAGCGCGGAATGATTTCAGTCGGGGCGCCGAGACCCGCCGAAAACCGCGCCGCAAAATCACGAGGTTATGAAATACTTTCTCCCTCCGTTTGCGCGCGTGTTGCACAAGGACGATGATTGTGCCCGTGGACTCCCTGCTCGGAACCGGCATCTACACCGTACCAGAGGCGTCACGCCTTACGCATGTGCGTGGCGCTCGTATCCGACGCTGGGTAAGGGGTTACTCGTATCATTCGCGCGGCAAAGAGTACGAGTCTGCGCCGGTCTTTCAATCGCAACTGTCTGCCATCGACGGCGTCGTGGCGCTTGGCTTTCTCGATCTGGTCGAGGTGCGGTTCATTAACGGTTTTTTAGAAGTCGGGGTTACCTGGAAGGTCCTCCGCAAGCTCTACCCACGAGCGGTGGAATTGATCGGAACCGATCATCCGTTTTGCACGCGAAGGTTCAAAACGGACGGGAGGACGATCCTTGCGGAACTGTCGGACGGCACCGGGGAGAAGGTCTTGCTAAATCTGCTGAACAATCAATACGAGCTAGACAAAATCGTGGGCCCCTATCTGTACAAGGGGCTAGTATTTGGGGAAGAGAAGGTGACGCAGTGGTGGCCGCTGGGCGAAGACCGCTCCGTTGTCATTGATCCTGATCGCATGTTCGGTCAGCCAATCATTGCGGACGTTGGAGTTCCCACAGCAGTCCTAGCCCGCGCGGTTCGTGTCGAGGGCTCGGTGCGGACGGTGGCGCGGTGGTACGATGTGGACGAGCGCTTAGTCGAGGACGCGGTGGAATTCGAACGCCTAGCGGCGTGAAGTTCTTTTTCGATAGCAATATTTCTGAACACATCGCGGCGGCGCTGAACGCGCTTGGCGAAAAATACGACTATCCCCCGATAACGTCACAACGGGGATTGCCACGCGATTCCGTTCTCGCTGCAACAAAAAAAGACTGGGAATGGTTGCCTAAACTCGCGGAAGATGGGAGCGACTGGGTGATCATTTCTGGCGATGTTCGTATATCCGCTGGTATGCACGAAGCCGCTGCATGGCTAGCCAGCGGGCTAACCGCCTTCTTTCTCGCGAGCGGCTGGGGCAATCTCAACTTTTGGGATCAGACCATATCGCTATTGAAATGGTGGCCGCACATTGTCAAGCAGGCGCAGAAAACACCAGCTGGGGCGGGCTACATTGTTCCTGTAAAGATGCCTGCGCACGGCGCGGAGTTTAAGACGCTTCGCATGGCAGAACTCCAGGCTACGTCGACCAAGAGATTCGAGCGACAGGGCGGCTAGCGCCTTATTGATTTCGTTCGCTGCACACGAGCCACTCCAAAAAAATGGCGGCTCATTTGCCGGCCTTCCTCCGAGCGTGCAGTTACCACGGACCACTGGACAGCACCAGCGCCGGCTACACGCCCAGCCCGTCGCCGGGTGCGGGTGAATTAACCCTGATGTGACATTATTGACCCGGCGGATAAATATTTGAATCTTCCTGCGCTTTCGCCGTCGAAC
>CAZTDK010000741.1:0-546 GCA_964611965.1 uncultured Binatia bacterium (SeqCode)
GCACACCCGATCCGCCGGAGCGGGTGCCGGGGAACTGCCCGGGTGTCGGTTACACGCTGACCGAATGGGGGAGCATGAGCCGCGGCACGCACCAGCTCAACATGGTGATTCGCGCCTTCGAGCACTTTGTGCCGGGCGACGAGCAGGTGTTTCTGGCAAGCCTGCAACACCCACTATTGACGAGCGTGCGCCATGTGGTGGATGCCGGCGGCAACGGGGGCAGAACGGACGCGCAGAAATAGTTCCGATCTCTCTTCACTCGAGAAGGCCGTTTAACTCGACCGACATCAGCGCGTCGATGCCCAAGCATACCGAAGCCGAATGACCGCTCCGCGGCCCTGACGGCAAGGTCTTGCAACCGTCGCACGCAACGCGGGATAAGTGCACCTTCCGTACTGGACCACGAAGATCACGAAGGGCACGAAGGATATGGCCGAACGCTCCCATGAATATCTCAACGATCCGTTTTGGGCTTCCTTCGTAGGCTTCGTACCCTTCGTGGTGAAGCACTCCTTCAGCGTACATTGCTGGCACTGGAGGCACCGC
>CAZTDK010000741.1:556-3578 GCA_964611965.1 uncultured Binatia bacterium (SeqCode)
CGATTGCCCTGCTTGCGGCGATGCTGTGGTTGTGCAGCGCCTGCGGCGAGAGCCAACGCGTCCAGGAAGCGCCGCCGCCGTCGCACGTCGTCACCGGCTGTAGCCCACTCGCCAGCGATCAGTGTCTGACGCCTTTTCCGAACATGTGGTTTGAGGAAGACGACCCCTCGACGCCCACGGGCGTGCGTGTCGTGTTTCCGGACGGCACCCTGCCCGCCAACGTCAAAGGCGATCCGCTGCGGCAACGATCCATTGGCCCCCTGGACGGTTTCTCCCCTGCCACCGAGATCATCGCGTGGTTTCCACAGGGCGTGGATTCCGCGGGGCTGACCCCTCTGGAACGCGCCGATCAATCGGTCGCCCCCGGCAACCCAATTACCCTGGTCGATCTTGCGACTGGAACGCGGGTTCCCTTCTTCGCCGAGTTAGATGCGAACGCGACGGATCTCAGCCGTCAGGCCCTGCTCATCCATCCCCTCGTCCGCCTCAAGCACGCCAGCCGCTACGCCGTGGCGATTACCTCCGGGCTGCGCGACGCCCAGGGTCAGCCGTTGGCGCCGGAGGGCGCGTTCGGCGATTGGCTGCACGGACAACTGTCCGCCGACTCGCCGCTCGCCGAGGTCGCGCAGCGGCTCGACACCGACGCCGCCGCCTTCAAACGCCTGGGCATCGAGCGCGCCTCACTGGTGCTGGCCTGGGACTTCGACACCGCGAGCGAGACGCACACCACCGCTCGCCTGGTCCGCATGCGTGATCAGGTACTCGCCGCGGCGCCGCGTGGTCTCGATTACTCCGTCGCCTCCGTGGTCGAACCCGACCCGGCAGTAGACCCGGACGCGCTGCGCATCATCGACGGAACATTCCAAGCGCCGTCCTTCGAAGTGGGCGTGGATCCATCGCTCCTGCGCCTCGGCACGGACGGTGAGCCGGTGATGGGCGCGCCAGCGGACTGGCCCTTCACCGCGATCATTCCGCGCTGTGCAGCAGCGGCAGCGGGACCGGTGCCGCTGCTGATCATTGGCCATGGCCTCTTCGACTCCGCGCAATCCGAGTTGATGAATGACCGCTTCCTGCTGGAGGACCTCTGCATGGTGGGGATCGGGACCGACTTCCTGGGAACCACGAGCAACGACTTCCTCCTGATCGGCGTGCGTGTGCTCCCCGATTTGAACAACTTCGGCCTCATGACCGACCGTCTGCAGCAAGGGCACATGAACTTTCAGGTGCTCACACGCTTGGCAATGAACGGGCTCGCGACCGATGCTGCGTTCCAGGTGAACGGCCATCCGGCCTACGATACAGCCAGCCGCTACTACTGGGGCGCCTCGAACGGAGGCATTCAGGGTGCGACCTACCTCGCGCTCTCGCCCGACATTCCGCGCGGCGTGCTCAATGTCCCGGGCGCGGAGTGGTCGCTGATGATGTGGCGCTCCTCGCACTTCTCGGACGCCTTCGTCATTCTCGATCTCTTCTATCCCGACAAGCTCGATCAACAGCTGCTCATCGCGCTCACGCAGTCATTCTGGGACCACACCGATCCGAGCGAGTTTGCACCGCACCTCGCGCAGCCGCTTTCCGGGGTGCCGCAAAAGGATGTCTTGATCCAGGAGGCACTCGGCGACGCCCAGGTCCCCAACGTCGCGACACGCGTCGAGGTGCGGACCCTCGGTGCCACCGGGCTGGCGCCGCTGGTCGAGCCGGTCTTCGACATCACCGCCGCCCCGGGACCGCTCACGGGAATTGTCTACACGCAGTGGGACGTCCAGCCAACGCCGCTGCCGCCGGCGAGCAACGTGCCCCCGCAGGACAACGCGGCGCACGAAGCGGTCCGGCGCCTGCCCGCGGCGATCGAGCAGACGCGTCGGTTCCTGCGAGCGGGTGGAACGGTCGAGAACACGTGTGGCGGCGCGTGCGTGTTTCCGCCGTGAAGCTTATGCGGCTCCCTTCGTCACCGACAGTGCCGGCCGCTTCGGCAGGTGGCGCAGTCCCATCCATGCCAGCGCGGCAATATGGCTGGCCACTTCCTCCACCGCGGGCTTGCGGGTTTCAGTCCACCATTGCCCGACGAAGGTGATCATTCCAACCAGGGCGTGCGCATAGATCGGCGCGACCTTCGGGTTGTAGCCGGCCTGTTTGAAGGTGGCGGCAAACACGTCCGCGACGCGGTTCGCGACATCGTTCAGCAGGCTGGACATGCCGCCGCGCGCCTGCGCCACCGGGGCATCGCGCGACAACACGACGAACCCATCGGGCTGTTCCTTCACATACGTTAGAAAAGCCAGCGCCGCCCGCTCGACACGTTCCCGCGGCGTGCCTGAGGCGATACTATCCGAGATGCGGGTCACGACGTACTCCATCTCGCGATCGACGACGACGGCGTAGAGGCCCTCCTTGCCGCCGAAGTGCTCGTAGACGATTGGCTTGGACACCTTGGCGCGCTCGGCGATTTCTTCCACCGAGGTGGCTTCGTATCCGCGTTGCGCAAACACGCTGCGCCCGACCTCGATCAACTGTGCGCGGCGGGCCGCCGCCGTCAGCCGCCCCGACTGCCGCTCTTTTTTTGCGCTGGCCATATTGACAACGCATACCCCGGCAGCCTAAGTTACGCAACCGTAATCTACGGACACGTAACCGTAACCTACGCGAGCGTAGACCGGGGTCCGCAACAAAGGAGGCCTGGATGGACACAATAGGAAGTCGCTACGAGCAGCAGTCGGTGCAACAGTATGCCCGGGAGATTCGCAGCCGTCTGCCGGCCACCGTCTTCCAGCCGGCGACGAGCCGCTTGCTGTGGCTGCCGGTGCACGTGGCACTCATCGTCGGGCTGGCCGCATACATCGTACGCGCCGCGCCACCGTGGTATGTCGCCGGGCTCGCCGCGCTGCTGGCGGGCCACAGCTGGGGCTGTTTGGGCTTCCTGGCACACGAGGCGATGCATCATGCCCTGGTCAAGAACCGCATCGTCGAGAAGGTCGTCGGCTATTGCGGCTTCGGGATCTACTTCCTCTCACCGACCCTGTGG
>CAZTDK010000742.1:0-3560 GCA_964611965.1 uncultured Binatia bacterium (SeqCode)
CTCCGCGTGTGGCGCGCAAAGATAATGCCCCGTATTGGTGAATCACACCACTAGCAGCCATAATGGCAGTGGTCGGAGGGCTGGCGCTCTGGGCTCCCCCTGCGGCGCGCGCCGATTGTCCCTTCCGAAAACTCCGTACATGATCGGACTAACAGGGAGTTTACCGCGGTGGCTGATTCCACCAGAATCGCTCGATGACCACCGTGCTGATCGTACTATTCACCGGACTGCGGGACATTCTCCGCCGGCGTGCCGACCTGGAAGCCGAACTGCTGGCGCTCCGGCACCAAGTGCTCGTTCTTCAACGACAGCGGGGCAAGCGTCGAGCGCCGCTGCGCCCCACCGACCGCCTTTTCTGGGTGTTCCTGTCTCGCTGGTGGCCCCGCTGGCGCCAGGAGGTGCATGTGGTGAAACCCACACCCGGCTATCCCAACGCTGACGGCGCGGACCCAAGAGCTGGCGCATGAAGGAACACACCGACTTGCGCAAGGAGGAGACCCCGAGCTAGAGAGCTACCGGCGGTGGTGCGGCAAGACAGCATGAACTTCGTCGGGCCGCTTCGTGCCCCGGTTCAATGTTCGCGCTTCTGTGCGGCCGCTACTATTTCTGCCACTCGCTCGGCGACGCGCGCAGCTTGTGCCTTCCGCTCGCGCTCGCGGTGCCGCATTGTGGATCCTGCCACCGTTCGAGGCGGCACGGCGCGTGGAAGGCGCTGCCGAGCCTGGGCATCTCGAACGCGCGCAACTCGCCGTCGTTGCTGACAGCAATAACCACGGCGTCATTGATCAGTACGATCGTCTCGGCATGCGGAGTGCAGGCCACGGATCCCGAGTCGCTCCTTCCGCCGCCGGCCGGCGTCGGGATCACGACCGATTTCTCAGACCGCGCGGTCACGTCGACTATGCGCAATCTCTGGTTCGGTGTATCGACCGGGTCAGGACCCGGAGCATAGTCTCTTACTACCAACGTGTCGCCACCGCACTCGGCTGCGCCGAAAAACCTTCCATGGAATGCCTTCTGCCACTTACCGTTCGCGTCCCATATTGTTAGCGTTCCGCCTCCCCATACGACGACATCGTTGCGAGACGTGAGTGCCATTGTGCCGGAATCCCAACTAGATCGGACGTTGCCAGTATCCACTGCCCAGGTCTTTTCCGTCCGATCACGTAGATCGCGTAGATGTAGGACCGAATCGCTGTCGATCCACGAGAGCCTGGACCCATCAACAGACAGGACAGCGTCTTCGGCGCCATCGAATCGCTCGCTGTAGAACCAAGATCCGAGATTGAAGGCCCGCAGCAAGGCCAGCTGGCCTGTCGTGGTTGGCCGGCGTCTGCGTCGGGGTCATGGTGGCGCGGCTAATCGGCGCCGGCCAGGGGCACATAGTGCATTTCCCCGCCTGTGTGGTACATCCGTCCTGCAATTTCCTGGGAGGAGTTCGATGCGACTTGCTGAATTCATCCTCGCGAATATCGAGCCTATCCTCGTGGAATGGGAAGCATTTGCGTGCACTCTTTTGCCCGGCGCGGATATGACAATTGTCGAGCTGCGCGACGATGCAGGATCGATCCTGCTCGCCACCGCGCGGGACATGCAGAACCCCCAGACCCTCCAGCAGCAGGCGAGCAAATCCAAAGGGCACGGCGGGGCCGGCGGCACGGCGAGCGAACAGATCGACAACGCCTCAGAGTTGCATGGTGTGGGTCGGATGGGCTCGGGCTTTCACATCACAGACGTCGTCTCGGAATACCGCGCCCTGCGCGCCAGCGTGCTGCGCCTGTGGCGAGAAAGTCTTCCGCAGCCGGACCTGAACGACATTGACGACATCACACGCTTCAACGAGTCGTTGGACCAATCGCTTAGCCGTGGCGTCGGCAGTTACTCCAAGCGCATCGACGAGTCGCGGCAAATGTTCCTCGCGATCCTCAGCCACGACCTGCGCAACCCGCTGAATACCATCCGCATGGCCGCAAACGGGGTCGCGCTACAAAACAAAAACCCGCCCACCGCCGACGCGATGTCGATGATCATGAGGAACACGGATGCGATGATGCAGTTGATCGGCGACCTGATCGACTTCTCCTCGAGCGGTGTGGGCCGCGCTATGCCGCTGAATCGCGGGCCGGTCAATTTGGAAGAACTTTGCCGCGACGTGATCGACTCGTGTCGCACCGCGCACCCGGGGCGCACGCTGCGCTTTCACTCCGAGGGCGACGTCAACGGCGTGTGGGATGCGGGCCGAATCCGCCAGGTCGTCTCGAACCTGATGGGCAACGCCATTCAGCACGGGTCGCCCGAGGGGCCAATCGACCTGTCGGTGACTTCAAAGGGAAAGACGTCCGCGGGATCCGGCCCGGAAGGATCCACCGTGGTATTGAGCGTCCATAATGAGGGCGCGCCGATCCCGCCGGGCCTTTTGCCGACGATCTTCGATCCGTTGAAGCGTTGCGCGACGCGGGAATCAGCAGCGCAGCGGAAACCGGGCAGCATCGGGCTGGGTTTGTACATCGTGCGCGAGATTGTCGTCGCTAAAGGGGGCACGGTGACGGTCGCCTCGACAGCGGAGGAAGGCACCACGTTCACCGTCCGCATTCCGCGGTTCCTCCCTGTTGAAGGTGACAATTACGGCGCGAAAGCCGCGAGATAATCCGCCGCTCACGGCCAGGCGGACGAGGCCGGTGGTCGTGCCGTCGCCGAGCACGCTGGCGTCCGGCAAAACCTATGATCTCCTGTTTGGTCGCGCATCTTGTCGCCCAGATCCTGTAGGCACTTCGTGTAGACAAGCGTATTCGGTTCGCCTCTTGGAACGTCCTCCGACCGCTCACGGGCCCAAGCGATGATTTCCTCCCTCGCTTTCAATACCGTGACGTCAAAAGCACCTCCTGGGAGCTGGTCGTCCCGCAGCAGCTCGCGGAGCATGACAGCGATCTCGCTGGTCCCCGAGCCTACGTGTCCCACCACGGCGAACACAATTTCGTTGGCTGCGCTTGAACGAATCAACTCGTGCGAAGCTCGCTCGGTCGCAAGTGCGCCGGCATGAGCTACCTTCCGAGCGGACGCGGATGCCGGAGCTGCACACATGGCGCCTATTTACCGCAAGAGAACGGCTCGGGGCAACGCCCTTTCCAATGAACCATTGGCAGGGACGTGCGAGTCCGATGATCACGTAGGCCGGGCACGGTCCACCAGAACAATCCGGCACCCCAGTGACACCCGACCCACATAAATGCGCGGAAACACGACGATGACCGTCGGGGTGGCGCCCCGACGACACTCCTGATCATCATTTTTCGATCAAGACCACTGGTTCTCCGCCTTCTTCCTGTGGCAGAGAAGCCATGTGGCGAAGGTCAGCGCGAACCGCCAGGAGGGCGAGCGTCCAGCATGGGGGCGTGTGTTCATCGTCGCCGGACGCTGGAAGGGCCACCTCGGCACCTACGACGACGATGATCGCGGGTACTGTGTCGTATACCCGGGCGGTGTAGCGAACCCGGTGCTGGTGCGGCCGACCAGTATCCTTGAGGCGCCCGAGCCGGACGACGTCGTGCACTAGGATTGGG
>CAZTDK010000743.1:0-3557 GCA_964611965.1 uncultured Binatia bacterium (SeqCode)
CGATCACCTCCTTGCGTGGTGTCTTCTCCCGCTGTCCAATTTACGACTCTCGCGCTTCACCCGTTGGGGACCGATGCCGCTCAGGCCGCTGGAGCCGCGACCCGAGCGCGAGTACGTCCGGGCTTCGGTCGTTTGTTGACGGCGGCCTTGAGGCGGTAGACCTCAGGGCGCTGAGCGGGGGGCGGGTTGATGGTGGTGAGCATGGCAATGTGCCACATGAAGCCCGAGAGTTCGCGGGCGATCGCCGTGTTGATCTTGTTGCGGTGCATACGAGTGGCGCTGGCGTGGCGAGCGTGATTGGAATGAAGAGGCGAGCAGGCAGCATCCCCTCTCCCGCATCACCGCGGGAGAGGGTGAGGGCCACCTTGGCGGGGGCGGGCTGGGCATGCGATATGAAGCCTGCGTCGCAAGATGGAAGCCCTCACCTCAATCCTCTCCCGCGGGTGATGCGGGAGAGGAGGGCTGTGACTCCGTCATGCACAAGATGCTGTCCCGCGCCAATTCCGACAGCCACCAGCGAGCCGAACCGGCCGGCTGCTGCGGACGCGCGGGAAAGATGCGCGCCGCAGAGCCGCGGCGTTCGGCACCTCGCGAGGTTTGCGCTAGAATCGGTGTCGATCGGAGCACGGCATGAGCGGCGTTGAACAGATTGAGCAGCAGATCAAGAGTCTCGACGATCAAGCGTTCGCGCGGTTGCGTCAGTGGTTCATTGAAGACGACCATGCCCGGTGGGATCGGCAGATCGAAGCTGACTCGGCCACCGGGAAGCTTGATTTTCTCGCCGATGAAGCTCTCGCCGAGCATCGCGGCGGGAAGACCCGGCCTCTGTGAAACATTCGGCGAGCTCGCGCTTCTGGGAACGCTATGTTGCGCTGCCGGAGGAGGTTCGAACCTTGGCGGACAAGAGCTATGCGCTCCTCAAAAGCGATCCGAAACACCCGTCGCTCCACTTCAAGAAGCTCGGGAAGTTTTGGTCGGCGCGGGTCGCTCTGCTCCATCGGGCGCTGGCCGCTGACGTGATTGCAAAGTCACACTCCAGCTGTTACGCGGCTCGTGGTGTTCAAGGACGATCAAAGGTTCTGCGATGTCTGCGGCAAGACCATTCCGCGCGGCGTGACGTACCACACCGGGTATGCGGCACCGGACATTTTACGGTCATGCTTCAGGGAGACACCCGATTTCCTGCCGCCCCTTGCCCCAGAGCCTGATGGATTGGTGAGGCTCGATTTCTGCGCGGAATGTATCACTTTAACGAAGCGTCTAGCGCGGTTCACCGAGCCGATGGTGGACTCACTGCACTAACCTCTGCGCATAGTCGCCATGAGCCATATCCCGCCGGGCAAGGAAATACTCACCGAGCTGGAGGCGCTGCGGCGCGAGGTCGCCACGCTGCGCGAACGTTTGGACAGCGGATCGCCGCTGGCGCCCGATGCCGACGAGCTCAGCTACCGCGAGCTGGTCCAGAGTGCGAACTCGATCGTGCTGCGCTGGGATCTGCAAGGCCGGGTGACCTTCCTCAACGACTTCGGGCTCGAATTCTTCGGCTTTCCGCATGACGAGCTGGTGGGCCGCTCCGTGGTCGGTACGATCGTTCCACAGACCGAAACCTCCGGACGCGACCTGGCGGCGATGATCGCCGAGCTGTTGCGGTATCCGGACCGCTACGTGAACAACGAGAACGAGAACATGCGCCGCAACGGCGAGCGCGTCTGGATCACCTGGCGCAATCGCGTCTTGCACGACAGCGCCGGCGCGGTGCGCGAGTTGCTGTCGATCGGCATCGATACCACCGAGCGTAAGCGCGCCGAGGAGGCGCTGCGCGACAGCGAGCAGCGCTACCGCGTCCTGTTCCAGTCGACGCCGATCGCGCTCGTGGAGCGCGACGTCTCGGCGTTGAAAGCCCAGCTTGATGCGTTGCAAGGTGGCGCGACCGAGATCGAGCTCCTGCAGGAGCACCCGGAGGCGGCGGAGGGATATCTCGATCTGGTCAAGGTGACCGACATGAACGCCGCGGCCATGCAGTTGTTCGAGACCGACGACCTGCGAGCCCTCAACGCGTTTCCCTATGTGATCGATCGCGTGCCCTTCACCGCCTTCATTTGCGGCATCATGCGCGACCTGGCCACCGGGCAGATTGCGTCGCAACACGGCGAGGCGGCTATTCGCACGCTCGGCGGCAACCAGCGGAACGTGCTCGCCCATACGACCGTGGTCCCCGGCTTGACCGGCACGCGGGCGCGCGTCATCACGGCGTTCATCGACATTACCGAACGCAAGCGCGCCGAGGAGGCGTTGCGCGCCAGCGAGGAGCGCTTTCGCTTTCTGTCCGAACACGACAATCTGACCGGCGCCTACAACACACGCTACCTCTATCGGCAGCTCGACACCCTGCTGGCAGCCGAGGTTGCGCCGTGCGCGGTCATCTTTACGGACCTCGACCGTTTCAAGGAGGTGGTTGACACGCACGGACACCTCAACGGCAGCCGCGTGATTCAGGAAGTCGCGCAGGTCATCCAATCGTGCATTCGTGAACCGGCCTTCGCCGTCGCCTATGCCGGCGACGAGTTCGTGATTGTCATGCCCGGCTCCACCAAAGCGCAGGCGCTGGCGACGGCGGGTGAGATTCAAACGTGCATCGGCGCGCGCACATTTCTGACCGAAGTCGGACGCGCGGTGCGCCTGAGTGCCAGCTGCGGCGTCGCCGCGTATCCCGACGACGCGCCGGACATGCAAGCGCTCCTGGGGCTCGCCGACCAGGCATTGTTCAGGGCCAAGAGCATGGGGCGCAACACCGTCGTAGCCGCGGGTGCGGAGACCGCGCGCGCGTAGGACCTGCGGTCGGCGTTCTTCCATGGTCCGCTCCCCCCTTCGGGGAGCCTCAGGACAGGATTGGGTCGCTGCACATTTCCAAGTTCGACAGGCTGCTAGCCCCGGCGTCTCACTCGTGGGCGTGGGGCGGGTTGCCCTTCAGGCGGTAGACGACCCCGGTCTTCGTGGCCCCGAGGGCAATCCAGTCCTTGGCGGCATCCTGCAGTCCGAGGAAGAACGCTTCGGCCCGCCGCAACGCCTGATCGTTCAGATCCTCGCGCCGCTTGAACTTGATCTGGAACGCAAACTCGCCGATGAGCGGGCGATGCTCGCCACGGGTTCGCCAAAGAGCGACGTTGGCGCCTGCGGTGATGCCGGCTCCGAAGTTCAGGACGCCGATATCCTGCAACACCTCCTCGACGATCGTGCCGCCGACCAGCTCGACCTTTTCACCCGGAGCCCGCTTGATGGATGCCAGCGCCGGCAGCATTTCGACGATCGTTTCCAGCGAGGTGTGATCGCCCTCCTCCAAGGCACTCAGCCCGAACTCCACGTTGTGCGAGAACAGAATCCGCATTCCACCGAGACGGTCCTTCAGCGGCAGCATCTCGGCTTTGAACTTGATCCTGAAGTCACCGCGAATGTTCGGCCGCACGTCGACTTCCGCGGTCTTCTGGATGTCCGGATAGCGAAACTTGAAGACGATCTCGGGGTCGCCGATCGGGAACCCTTCCGCGTAGGGGATCCGT
>CAZTDK010000744.1:0-3555 GCA_964611965.1 uncultured Binatia bacterium (SeqCode)
ACGCGAGGTCGACCACAAATCCGGGGATGTTGTCGGCATTGCGCTCGAAGTGCAGGTCACCCTGGTTAAGGATGAAACTGTTCTTCTCGTTGGCAAAGGTCCGCAGGAACGGCTGTGAGATGCCGCTGGGAAGGCCTGGCGGTGCCGACGGGGAGTTGGACGGAGCGTTGAGATCGTATAGATAGTCGACGGCGACCAAGGCGTGGATGCTGACGCCCGCCTTGTCGGCGAGTGTCTTCTCGTCCGTGTCCACCTTCTTCTCGAGTGCTTCGACGCGCTCCTGGAGTGTCTGCGCCCGCGCCGCCCCGCCCGCCAGCACGGCCGCCGCGACCAGCGCCGCCACCATACCCTTACGTGTTCTCATATCATCTCCCCTCCCTTTCGAAGTAAGTCAGAATTCCGCCCCATGCGGTTGTCGCTCCACGGGCAGCAACCCGGATGCCATGCGCCCGATACGACGCACCGGCTGAAAACCGAGGGCGTTCTATGCTGCGAGAGTAATATCGCTGCCTGCATCTTCAGCGCGTGCCGAAAAATCGGGCGGCGCGACGGCTACAACAAGCCCGGACCACAAATGGGCGAAAGGCGTCGCCTATGACCTGCTGTCGGCTGCGCGCCTCGCTTGAACTCCGACTCCGAGAGACTGCGATAGCGTGCGGCCGGCATATTTCTCCAGAGGCCGCCAGTTGCGCAACCGGCTCGGCGGGTTGGGGCGTCACCCCTGACGGCGCAACGCGTCGGCCGTGTGCGGCAGCCGCAACCCAGCATCGGCATCAAGCAGCTGGCGCAAGCGCACCACGTCATCTGCACCGTCAACGTCGAAGCACCCCGGCAGCAGATGCACCCGCAGCCCGGTGCGCCTGGCTTTCGCCAGGGTGTCCGCGAGCACGCTCGCCGTCCCCATGGTGATTCCGGTGAAGATGTCGTGCGGCGTACGCATCGCGACCAGGTAGTAGCCGCCGTCGTCGCTGGGGCCCAGGACGACGTCGGCCGTGTCCAGCTGTTGCTCCGCCTCGTCGAGCCAAGCATCACGGAGGTGCGGCACGTCGGCACCGATGACGATCAGCCGCTCGAAGCCGTCCGCGCATAGGTGGCGCATGCAATGCAGCAGACGCTCACCCAAGTCGCGTCCCACCTGCGGGACACAGCGGACGCCGGCAGCCGCGAGGGCTGCAAAGTCGCGCTCGGGGGGATGGAACATCCACACGAAGGCACGCGGCCCGTACGCGAACCGCGCCTCGATATCCCGTAAAAATGCCCGATACAACGCACAGGCACGCTCCGCACCCAGCGTCTCCGCCAGACGGGTCTTCACCTCGCCCACGGCCGGATAGCGCGCCATCACCGCGAGCGCTGACGCTCGCGAATGGTGAGTGCTGAATGGTGAATGACCCCTCTTAAATGCACCATGCACCATTCAGCATTCACCCTTGGGCTTTCAGGACGCCGGCCGTTTGGGCGTCAAGACGCGGCGCCGCAGGGACAATACACGCTCTTCCTTTTGATTCCACGCTCGCGTCTCCAGGTACACAACGCCGCGGTCCGGCTTTGACTTTGATTCGGTCTTCTCCAGGATCTCGCTCTCGGCATAGAGTGTGTCGCCGTGGAAGGTGGGGGCCAGGTGTTTCACCGACTCGTATTCCAGGTTGGCCAGTGCGTTCTGGCTCACGTCGCGCACGCTCATACCGACGGTGACGGCAAACACCAAGACACCGTTGACCAGGCAGCGACCGTGTTGCGATTGGCTGGCGAAGTGGTCGTCGAAGTGCAGCGGGTTGGTGTTCATGGTCATCAGCGTAAACCAGGTATCGTCGAAGTCACGAATCGTGCGGCCCGGCCAGTGCTTGATCACCTCACCGACGATGAAATCCTCGAAGTAGCGCCCTAGGTCCATGTCAAATCCTCCGCTGGCGCTCTTACAAGAGAGCCGCTGCCGTCTCAATGGGCCTGCGGCCGGCGTCCTTTCTATACGCCCGCTCCCGTTGGGTCGCTAGCGGGTGCCGTCGCGGCCATTCTTCGAATCATGTTGATGCGAGCTATGTGACAACGGGGAACTGCTAGCAGGTTGACGAACTTGGCAGCGCGCAGCGATCCAACGAACCAACTAACCCATTCGCCATTCTCAGTTCCCCATCCCCGGTTTTCCACTTTTCTTTGCGGGTATGTTCACGAAGTCATTTCCGAGCCGGACAAGCCTTTCCCGCTAAAAGACCGGCGCAGCGTTGATGCGGTTGATGAGCTGTCGCAAGCGCCCGAAGCCGAGGCGGTTGAAGCGGAGCACGAGACGGGGCAGATGAAAGACGGCGCGGTCACTGCGCTCCACCGCAAACGCACGGCGCAGCTCGATACGGCCATCGGTGATGATGTCGCCGAACTCTTCGGCAAGCGTGGCCACATAGGCCGCCGGCAACGTGCGCGTCAGCCGGACAACGAACAGGTCGCGCACATAGCGCGAAGAATGGTAGACCCGGTAGTAGTTGACAATCTCGTCTACTGCCGACTCGACATTGTCGGTGACCCGGTACAGCGCCAGGTCCTCCGGCCCGATCATGCCGCGGCGCAGGAGATGATCTTCGACATAACGCTGCCAGGTCTTCCAGTACGTGCCGCGCGCCCGATCGAGAAACACCAACGGGACGGGACGGGTTTTTCCGGTCTGCAGCAATGTCAGCGTCTCGAACCCTTCGTCGTGGGTGCCGAAGCCGCCGGGGAACAGCACCACGGCATCGGCTTCTTTCAGGAAGAACAGCTTGCGCGTGAAGAAGTAGCGGAAGTCCATGTGTTTCGCGTCGCCGCGAATGATGCGATTCGGCTCCTGCTCGAACGGCAAGCGAATGTTGATCCCGAAGCTGTGCTCGCGCCCGGCGCCGCGCTGGCACGCTTCCATGATGCCCGGCCCCGCACCGGTGATGATCATGTAGCCGCGCTCCGCCATCTGGCGTGAGAACGTCTCGGCAAGGGTAAAGACCGGGTCGCCCTCCTGCGTGCGCGCCGAACCAAAGGTGCTCACCTTGCGCGCCGTGCGGTACGGCGCAAACATCTGGAAGGCGGCGCGCAGCTCCTGCAGCGCTCCAGCAGCAATCTTCAAGTCGCCGACGGAGGCGCCGTCAGCGAGCAACTGCTGCGCGCTGGCGATGAGATCGGCGACCAGTCGGTCTTGTTGGCTCATGGGATCGGGGTCCGGGCTTTTGGTCCCTGGTCTCTCCGTGCGGTGCTCGCGATTTCTTTCAACCAGGCACCGGAGACAGGACCCCTGGAGCAATCATTTAGAACGTGAACCGCCGCATGCTGATGTTCATCAGCAGACCAATGGCGAGCATGCTGGCCAGCAGCGACGAGCCGCCATAGCTAAGGAACGGCAGGGTGATGCCGACGACCGGGAGCGAGCCGGTGGCCATGCCGATGTTGACGAAGACCTGGCAGAAGATGGCCGCCGTCAAGCCGAAAGCAAGCAGCAGGCCGAACGGGTCGCGGGCGCGCGCCGCCACCATGAAGCAACGCAGCAGCAGCGCCGTGTAGAGGACAATCAACACACAGGCGCCGACGAAGCCCCAC
>CAZTDK010000745.1:0-3550 GCA_964611965.1 uncultured Binatia bacterium (SeqCode)
CGTACGAGACGCCGCGCCAGCGCCCGTTACACATCGCGGGGCCGCCGGGCACCGAGGAGCGCGTGCGCGCCCTGTTCGGCGCAACCTACAAGGAGCTGGCGAAAAGGGTGTTGCCGTTCCCGTTGGTCTTCACCGAAATGCCAGCGGACGTCATGGTGGAAGTGGCCGGCATTCGCGTCGAGCCCTTTCGCGTGCCGCATCAGGAGACCGAGATTTCCCTGGCATTGCGCGTCCGCGTCGACCAGCGCAGCGTGCTCTACTCCGGCGACACCGGCTGGACCGAAGCGCTGGTCCGCTATTCAGAAGGCGTCGACCTGTTCATTTGTGAGTGCTGCTACTTCGAGACCCGCGTCGACTTCCACATCGACTATCCCCGGTTTGCCGAGCACCGCCACCGCTTCGGTGCCAAACGCATCATCCTCACCCATCTTGGTCGTGAAGTATTGGCGCACCGCAACGAGATCACCGACGACCTTGCCAGCGACGGGTTGGTGGTGGAGCTCTGATGGCCGGCAGGCTGTCGGACTCGGCGGCCCCTGGCGCTCAACACACATCGTTAGTTAGCAGTCTGTCGGACTTGGCAGCCCGCAGCGACCCAACGGGGAGCGTCCCATAGAAAGACGCCGGCCGCAGGCCCTAGTACTGGACGACGACGTTACCCGGCGGGACGAACGGGGGTTTGACGCAGTCTGCCGGTGTGGTGCACCCCGCCGATTTGGCGCCGTCGGTGCTGAACGGTGGACGTAGAGGGGGGCGACTCTCATCGGTAATGGCAATCCCGTCCAACCCCAGCGTCTCGACTGCGCCTTTGCCGATCAGCTCGCCGGCCTCGACGTAGGAGCGCAGCGTCGCATCGTCGACCGGTGACGGCGGCGCCGGACAGTGCCCGCGCACGACGGTCGTCAGCTCGTGCGACGACACGGCGACCTTGCGCCCGGCGCACTGCTCGACGCCGAACACTTCGACTTCGCCTTCGACGCCGATGACCTCGGCCGTCTCGCTGGTGGGATCGTAGAAGACGAAGAAGTCCGTGCTGTGGCTACGGACAACGCCCGCGGCCGTTAGGACCTCAAACTTCGACGTCTTCCGCACGTACACCTGAACGTGGCCTTCCTCCAGGATGCATTGCGTGCTGAATCCCTCGGGGGTTTGCGCCGATCGCTGCACCATGAGTTGGGAGTTCTGGTACAGCTTGAGGAGCGAGCGGTCATCGAAATTGACAAATAGCCTTCCATCCGCATTCGTGACCAGGTTATTCCCAACCCGGATCGGAAAATTGTGGTCGATGCTCTCATTGCAGTTTGTACACGCGGCGTGGGAATCGAACTCGGCAACCGTCCCGACCGGTTGCGCGACTGTTGCGGCGGTACTCAGGGCCAGCATTGCGAGAACGACTATGATCCAACGGAACCCGGGCATGATTAGAATCTCGCCTCAAGTGCCAGTGATACGACGTATCGCTGGTATTCGTACACCGCCTGACTCGAGTTATTGATGTCGGCGAGAAACGTGAGGTGCAGGCCCCAGTCCTCGGTCATCTGTTTGCGGAGCGCCGCCGTTACCAATGATTCGTTGTCGCCGCGGCCCAGACTCTGGGCGCGGTAGGCTTCGTGCCGGTAGGCGTAGCGCGTCTCGCCGGATATGTCTGCCGGCAGCGCCCAACCGGCACCGGCGCCCACCTCGTTGCCATCGTAGCCGAAGGGCAAGCCGGAGCTGTACTGCGGGATCTCGGTGTCGAACCGGTAGGTCAACGACAGGTAGCGCTCCGCTGCGCCGAGATACAGGTATTGGGTGGCGCCCGTGGCGTGGTTGTATCCATTGCGGACACCGGCAAACGGCGCGGCGTAGAAATCGCGGTAGCGGAAGGAGTAGAAGAAATCGGTACGGCCCAGATCGCCCTCCGGAATGGTCACCCACGGCAGCGTGAGCGGCTGTTGGAAAAAGCTGTGCGTCTCCAGCAGCGAATAGTCGTAGCTGGTGAGCAGGCCGAGCTGCGCCACTTCGGCATCGAACGCCAGGGCCAGGTACGGTTGATGGTCCTGTAGGTTGAACTGCGTGAGGCGGAACTGCAGGCTCTGGCTGAAATCGTACCCCAGCGCGAGCTGCATGTGCGCTGTCCGCCACGGCGTATAGGAACCGCCGGCCTGCAGAACGGCACTTCCGTCCGCCTCGCCCGTCACCCCGAGCGCCGCTCCGGCCTGGCTGTTGGATGGGGCCAGCGTCACGTTGCTGTCGTACACGAAGGCGAGAGAGGCATGCGCCTCGTATGGCCGCAGGCGGCGGAGGTATGTGGCGGCCTGCTGGCCGATCTCGCTCTGCGGCGTGGCCGCCTGGACGTCGGCGAAGTCGCTCTGGGCGTCGTCCCAGGCATGCAGGCGGTAACTCGCGACACCGTGGAAAAAGCGCGCCTGCGGGCGCAGCTCGTCACTGGCCGCGGCCCGCGACAGGCTCTCACGCGCAGCGACCAGCTGCTTGGCCGCGAGCTGCGCACGACCCAGCGCCAGGTTGGCCTCAGCGGCCAGTGTCGGGTCCTGCGCCGCCTGCTCGAGCAGCGGAATAGCGTCCGCGTATGCGCCCTGGTGGAGCAGCGCGATAGCGAGCTCCAACCGCGCCCGCGCGAGCTCCGGATGGGCCACGAGCACTGCGCCCAGATCTTCAACGGCACCGTTCCAATCGCCGAGCTTGCCGCGCGTGATCCCGCGGTAGTAGCGCGCCGAGACCTTTCCCGGCTCGGTACGCAGCGCCGCGTCGAACTGTTCGAGCGCCTGGGCATAGTGGCCGGCATTGAACTCGATCAGCCCGCGTGCCAGCGGGATCTCGGCACGCTCCGAGGCGGCGGCGAGCGTGGCGACCAACACGAGCGTCGGAAGGGCTGCAAACCGGAGGGTCATGAGGAGAGAATGCCCGTCGGGACAAAAGTCGGCGGAGCCGTCGGTGTCGCCGGCAGCCGCCGTGTGTCCGTCGGAGTGACGCTCGGCGTCGGGGTTGGGCTCGCCGTTGGCGTCAGGCTCGCCGTCGGGGTCGGGCTCGCCGTCGCGCTGGGCGTGGGCACCGGCGTGTGGGTGCGCGTCGGCGTGGCGGTCGGGGTGTCGCTGGGTGTCGCGGTAGCCGTCGGACGCAGCGCGACATCGAACGGATAACTCGTCGCAAAGGTGGCTCCGGCGCTGTTGGTTGCCATAAATTCGATCTCAGCCCCGCCAGGCTGGAGCGCGCGCGGCAGCCCGTCGGTGAGGATCAATCCCTGCACGTTGAGCGCTCCCCCGAGGCTGCACTGCGGAAGATCGTCGGCAGCGTTGTCGCTGCAACGGCTGGCGACGGGATTGGTAACGGTGTCGGCGAGCGTTCCCTGGGTAACATTGAACTGGGGATTGCACACCGGGGAGGCCGCATCGACGATCGCCGCCAGCACGGGGCCGCCGAGAAAAGCACTTTCCCCGGGTGTTGGGCTCCTGGCCGGGCTGAGCATTGTGTTCTCGCCATCAGCGAGAAACGTGCTGAGCAAGAAGGGCACTGAGTGGACCAGCGCTTGCGCCACCACGGTGGCGCCCGG
>CAZTDK010000746.1:0-3546 GCA_964611965.1 uncultured Binatia bacterium (SeqCode)
CGACGAGGTCCACGTACGATCCGTGGCCGCCGCCGCAGTCCGCCGCCAAACACATGCCCGCCTGCATCATCGAGCCATGACAGGCACTGAGGTTCGAACATTTGCGGTCGAAGATGTGCTCCTGAATCTGTTGGAACGTGCTGGTGATCGGATTGCCGTCAGCGCCGGTGCAGGCCGACAGGGGCTTCCCGGTGGAAGGATCGATCGGCGGTGTGCAAATCAGCTGGAACTTGTCGACGTCTTTTGGCGCGGTCGGGCAGAAGGTCTCGTTGTGGATGGGAACGGGGCACATCGTTGTCTGCACGGTAACGGTTGTCGTGCGATAGGCCGGTCCTCTTCCTGTAAACCTGATGCCCAACGGTACGGATACGTCATGCAGGCCTGAGGCGACATCGTGCCGACTGCCACTGGTCACCGTAGGCAGCTGCGCATTGATGAAGTTCTGAAACACCTGGAGGTCATCACTGTGCTTCGGGTGGTCGTCATTTTGCGGCTCCATGTAGGGGATCAGCAGGTCGTTCCCCGAAAGAGCGGTCGGCATGCAGGCCGGCATGAACTGGGAACTGTTCAGAATGAGGTTCACACCGAACGTGCAGTAGCCGACGCGCGCGTCGGTATCTCCGCAAGTGGCGTCCTGATCCGCGCAACGGACGGAGCGTGGACGCGAAACGGGATAATTCACCGACGGTGTCGAATCAAATGTGACCCAGCAATCGCTTGACGGCGTCCCTCCACCCTCGACCTCGGTGGCGAGCGCAGACAAGGGCACGACGACGGCGCTTGCCAAGAGCAACACGGCGAATCGGAATGGCGGAATCATGAGTGCTTCACTTTGCCTCATACGAGGAACGGCAGGTCGAAGTTGGGCGCGGTCCAATATTGCGCCGCAGCGCCGCCGTCGAGCGGCAGGAGGGCGCCCGGATCGCTGATGTTCAGCCAGTGCTTGAGAATCGTACCGTAGACGTCGCGGATATCGGTGGAGCGGAACGGATCGCTCGGGTCTTGTGAGTACACCGTGTTGCCATCGCCGTTGAGCGCCCCGTTGCCCCCATCGGCGTTCGTGACATTCGGATCGCTGTTGATGTTTGGGTGGTTGCCGTACACGCCGCCGTTGGCAGCGCTCGGCCCACCTTTGACCGCGCCGCCGATGACGAAGACAGGGCCTTGCGAACCGTGGTCCGTCCCACTCGCATTTTGCAAGATCCGCCGACTGAATTCGCTCCAGATGACGACGCAGAGCTTGTTGGCGACCCCCATGTCGAGACAGTCCTGGTAAAAGACATTGAGGGCGTCGCCCACCTGCTGGTGCAGCCCAAGCTGCGCATCGTTCGGATTGTTCGTCCCCTGATCGGAATGCGTGTCGTAGCCGCCGTTCGACAGCTCGAACGCCCGCGCCTTGATGTTTGGAACTCCGGTGCTGACCCCATAGATGATTTTCGCCACTTCACGCAGGTCGGCGGCGAAGCCGTTGCCGTTGTTGTCGATGAGACCCTGATACTGCGCGTCGAAGACGGCGCGACTCACGTCGTTGGAATACAGATCGCTGACCGGGGGATAACTGTCGCTTGCGGTGAGCGTCGCCGTGCCGTTGGCTCCGAGAAATGCAAACGTCGGTTGCGCCTGGCCCTTGGCGCTCGTGTAGAGGGTACTGAAGGCGTCATGCTTGAACGGCATGTCCATATCCAGATCCCATTGGTCGTACGGAAAGCCAAAGTCGGCGACGCTGGTCATCGCGAGCACGCTCGTAGCGGCGGTCGCAAATTCCCCGGCGATCGAATCACGGAGACAGACGGCCGGGATGTTATTGGGCAGATAGTTCGCGCCGAGGTATCTGCCCATCCACCCACCGGTGTACGCGGGAAGCGAATAGGGATTACCTGTCTGCCAAACCGTGCGTGAAAACTCGTGAGAAAGGAACTCCAGCGAATTCGGATCGCCGCAGCCTTGGATCACGGCGAGCGCATTGTACGTCTTCCAGAGGTTCCACAACCCCGCGAGGCCTGGATGCAAAGCCAGGGGCGTGCCGGTGTGCGGATCGTTTCCGATTTGCGTGGGCTGCAAGCTGGGGACAGCGAGGCGCAAGCCGCCCGGGTTTACGCCCGACGGGGCGCTGCGCGCTTGCTCGTACCAGTACCGCAGCTGGCTGGGGCCATTGTCGGCCAGTGGGACGACGGTATTGAGCCCGTCGTTACCGCCGTCCAGAAAAATCAGTACGACGTAGCGATCGAGCGTATCGAGCTGATCAGCGATGGCTTGGCGCAGCAGCGGGTTGCGAAACAGACTCGGGCCCAGAAACGCGCCTGCCGTTGCCAGGCCGGTACGGGTGATGAACTGTCGTCGAGTGATCGGCATCGTCTTTCTCCCTGAACCCTAGGACCTGCGGTCGGCGTCCTGTCTATGGTCCGCTCCCCGTTGGGTCGCTGCTTACTTCCAAGTCCGACAGGCTGCTAGTGTACCTGATACGTCGGTGACTGCAGCACCAGGCCGAACAGCCCGTTGAGTTTGCGGTTGCGGACATCCAAGTTGGTGAGATCGATGGTCGCCTGGGTTCCGCCGTCAGTGAGATAGTTGACGAGCGTGGCCTGGTCGGTCGCGGTCAGCTGATCGGTCACGCCGAGGGCGTCCGTCACCGCGTTCACAATGGCTGTGGGGTCGGTCAGATTGATATTGACGAGCCGTGTGGGATGAAAACTCGTGCTGCCGCCGCCGCGCGCCGCGATCACGTCGACCGCAAACTGGAAGCGGGCCAGCAAGGTCGCGCTATTGATCCATGCGGTTTCCCAATTCCAACCAAACACCGTGGGGGGCTCGAACAGCACTTGTCCCATATCGTTCAGCTGGTCACTGATCAGTCGAAAGTCGCCGCCGTTCACGAAGGCGAACCGACCGCGGAGCCGCAGGTTGAGCACCCGCATGGTGCTGACGACGTAATCCACCGGCCACTTCACCGACTTCAAGTCGGTGGCGCTGAATCCCGATTGCGGATCGGCCGCGACATCGGTGACGTAGAACGCGTCGCTGACCAGCATGGCGCGCACCAGCGCGTGGAGATCCCAGGTCGTGTCGAAATTCGAATCGTGAATCAGCTGATCGATGATCGGCTTCAAGGCATCGCGTTGTGCCTGGGTCATCTGCGCCGGCCGCTTCGGGTAGGGCTGGGCGAGGAAGGTGAAGAGCTTGCCGGCGATGTAGCGCGCCACGGTGCGCTTGCCGTCGCTGTCCTTGTGGTTGAAGATGATCTCGACGACCCCGTCAATTTCGGCCGGACCTTCACCCGCTGCATTGTACGGAGATTGCGTCAAGTCGGCACCGTTCGCGCCAAAGCCTCCCGACGTCTTGTAGATCACTTTCGACCCGCGCTCAGGGTGATCGGCGCTGTAGTCGTGGTCGCCGCCCTCGAATACCGCGACGTCTCTATTGTTGTAGCTCCAGCCGGTGAACGCACGGGCGATTTGCACGATATCGGCTTGTTCGTAGTTGCGCGTACCGTTGTAGTCGGCCACCCCGAGTGTGAACAGTTCCTGGAGCTCGCGGGCGTAGTTTTCG
>CAZTDK010000747.1:0-3541 GCA_964611965.1 uncultured Binatia bacterium (SeqCode)
GTGCAAATGGCGCATGGGGGCGGTGGCCGTCAGATGGCCCAGCTGATCGAAGGGTTCTTTCTTCCCGCGTTCCGCAGCGACGCGCTCACACAGCTTGGCGATGGCGCCGTGCTCAGCGTGGGTCGCGAACGTCTGGCCTTCAGCACCGACACCTTCGTGGTCCAGCCGTTGTTCTTCCCTGGTGGCGATATCGGCTCGCTCGCCATTTACGGGACGGCAAACGACCTTGCCATGTGCGGCGCCGAGCCGCTGGGTTTCAGTGTCGGGCTGGTCCTCGAAGAGGGCTTCGCCATGGCGGACCTGCGGCGTATCGTCACTTCGATCGCCGGGGCGTGCGCACAGGTTGGCGCCCCGGTCATCACCGGCGACACCAAAGTGGTGGAGCGGGGCAAGGGCGACGGCATCTACGTGAACACCTCAGGCATCGGGCGCGTGCGCAATCGTATCACCGTCGGGCCCGAGCGCGCCGCCCCCGGCGACGTCGTCCTCGTCTCCGGACCGGTCGGCGATCACGGCATTGCGGTGATGGCGGCGCGGCACAGCATCGAGCTGGGGGCGGCGCTGCGGTCTGACTCGGCGCCCGTGCTCCCGCTGGTGCGCGCGCTGCTGGATGCCGTGCCCGAGACGAAGGCGCTGCGCGACCCGACCCGTGGCGGGCTCGCCACGGCGCTCTGCGAGATCGCGGCGGCCTCGCAGGTCGGGATGTGCATCAACGACGCCGCCGTACCGATCCGCGCGAAAGTGCGCGCTGCCTGCGAGCTCCTGGGTTTCGACCCGCTCTACGTGGCCTGCGAAGGACGCTTCATGGCGATTGTCCCGGCGGCGGCGGCCGAACGCGCGCTGGCGGCGCTCCGGGCGCTGCCCGCCGGTCTGCAGGCGCAGCGCATCGGTGAAGTCACGAGTACAGACCCCGGACGTGTATTGCTGCGCACGCGCTTTGGCAGCCATCGCCGCCTCGAACGGCTGTCGGGTGAACAGCTCCCGCGAATTTGTTGAGGGCCACATGCACGAATACTCCCTCGTTCGCTCACTGCTCCAACGGGTCGAGGCGGAAGCCCGCTCCCGCGCCGCGACGGCGGTGCGTCGCATCACGGTACGCATCGGTGCGCTTGCCGGTGTCGAGCCGCGGCTGTTCGTCAGCGCCTACGAAGTTTGCCGGCCGGGCACCGTATGCGCCACGGCCGATCTGGTGATCGCCACCGAAGCAATCTGCTGGCGCTGCGACACTTGTGGCGCCGTCATTCCCACGGGCGACGCACTCACGTGTCCGACGTGCCGTCTGCCGGCGCGGCTGTCCAGCGGCGACGCGCTGACGCTCGAACGCATCGAGCTGGAGGTCCAAGACGATGTGTGATGTCTGTGGATGCGGCGACCCGACGCTGGTTCCCGTGGACGTGCACGAGCGCTTGCTGAGCGGCAACGAGCGCACCGCGGCGCACAACCTTGCGCATTTTCGTGCCCATGGGATGGTCTCGATCAACCTGATGGGCTCACCAGGCTCGGGGAAGACGGCGCTCCTCGAAGCAACGGCGCGCGCGGTCGGGAGCACGCGGCGCCTCGCCGCCATCACCGGTGACCTGGCGACGGAGCGCGACGCCGCACGGCTGCGCGCTGCAGGCATCCCGTCCACGGCGATCACCACCGGCTCCGCCTGCCACCTCGATGCCGCGATGGTGCATCACGCGCTTCACGAGGATGGCGCGCATGACGCCCAGTTCCTTTTCATCGAGAACGTCGGCAACCTCGTCTGCCCGGCGATCTACGACCTCGGCCAGGCGGTGAACGTCGTGGCGCTGTCGATCACCGAAGGCGAAGACAAGCCGCTGAAGTATCCGGTCATGTTTCGCAAGGCCGATCTGGTCTTGCTGACAAAGATCGACCTGCTGCCGGCGCTGCCGGACTTCGACCGTATCGCGGTCGAGCGTGCGCTGGCGCACGTCATGCCGGAGCCGCGACTCATCGCGGTGTCGGCGCGTACCGGCGCGGGGATCGACGAATGGATCCAATGGATCGAGCGGCTGCGCGCGCTCGCGTGACGACCGCGGCGGAGATGCGGGGCGTGCCCCCGAAATCGTCTTACCCTCCCGGCCCCGGATGCGGCGCGACATAAGGCTGCACTGCTGCAGGCACAGAGGCCTGCAGCCACCGGAGGCATTCTCAAGCATTTGGTGGCGGCAGCCATCTCTGGCTGCCAGAGGTTTGAAAGCACACTGTTCCCGCACGGGCTGACACAGCGCCTCAGCCCCCAACCAAGGCCAACACACGCTCGACCGCTGCGGGTACGGCGGCCGCGACCGCGGGCGATAGACGCTGCACGTAGCGCCGCGGCCGGCTGATGGTCACGGCGACGATGCGGATCGATGCGGCGCTCTGCGCCGGCGTGAGGGTGCGCGCCAGCTCGATGGCCTGGCAGATGCCGACGCCGTGGGTCGACACCGCACGGTGCCCGGCACTCGCTAAGTCCTCCGGGGTGAGCTCCAACACACGACCGGGCGGATTCTGGAGAACGGCGTCGACGATGACGACGGTCGCTGGCGTCTCCAACAAAGGCACCAGCGCGAAGTCTTCGGCGGCGCGCAGCAGCTCGACGCCGGGTGGAACGCCGCGTGCGCGCAGCCGCTCCAAGACGGCGAACGCCACCCCATCGTCACCAGCCGCGGCTTGTCCGAGCGCAATGACCCGTGCGGGCATGCCTCACTGCCGATCGACCCGCAAGGTCAGGAAGTGCGTGGCGCAGGAAATACACGGGTCGTAATTGCGAATGGCCTGTTCGCACTGCAGCGTCAGTTGCTCGTGCGCCAGATCGAGGCGCGCGGCAACGAAGCGCGTCAGATCGTCTTCGATCATCTTTTGGTTTTGCGAGGTCGGCGGGACGATCTTGGCGTCCACGATGGTCCCGTCGGCATCGAGGCGGTAGCGGTGATACAGCAAGCCACGCGGCGCTTCGGTGCACGCGTAGCCGATGGCGGCGCGCGGCTGGACTTCGACACACGCGAGCTGCGGTGGTTCGTAGGCGCCGATGATGCGCAGCGCTTCGTCGCACGCCCACAGCATCTCGACGGCGCGGACGATGATACTCTTGAAGGGGTTGCGGCAACTGGCGGCGAGACCCGCCGCGCGCGCCGCGTCTTTGGCGAGCGGTGACAAGCGCTCGAAGTTCAGCGCATAGCGCGCCAGCGGTCCAACGCAATATGCCCCGCCGCCTCTGATGGTCGAGTGCAGCGCATTGGAGTGCTGGACGTGGTGCTCAATGAAATGGGTGTCGTACTCGCGGGCGGTCGTATCGAGGCCGTGTGAGGAGCGGATCCGGCCTTCATTGAACGGATACTCGTCGGGATGGCACAACGCCACAAACTCGTAGTCGTGCTCGAAGTCGGGGAACGAAAAGCCGGCAACCCAGCGCACCGTCTCCACGGCGGCGTCACGCGCCCACTGCAGCCGCTCCGCCAGCGGCCGCAGCTCGGCCTTGGTCGGCACGCGATAGAATCCGCCGGCGCGCAGGTTGACGGGGTGGATCTCGCGCCCGCCGAGCAGGGTGACG
>CAZTDK010000748.1:0-3540 GCA_964611965.1 uncultured Binatia bacterium (SeqCode)
CCAAACTGATGGCGGATCTCGGGGCCGACGTCATCAAGGTGGAACCGCCGCGCGTTGGGGATCGAGCGCGCCGTCGTGGTCCCTTCCCTGGCGAAACCGCGCACCTCGAGAAGAGCGGTTTGTTTCTCTATCTCAACACCAACAAGCGTGGCATCACCCTCGATCTCGCTCACGCGCGCGGGCGTGAGCTGCTGGCGGAGCTGGTCGCCAACACCGATCTCCTGGTCCACAACTTTCCTCCGCCGGATATGGCACGCCAGGGGTTGGACTTCGATGCCCTCTCGAGGCGCAATCCCCAGCTCGTGATGACGTCAATCACACCATTCGGGTTGACCGGGCCACACCGCGACTATCAGGCGACCGACTTGACCTTGTGGAACGCCGGCGGTGTCGCATATCTCAACGGCGGGGGGCCCGGCAGCAACGACCTGCCACCCTTGCGCGCCTTCGGGCAGCAAGCGGAATTTCAGGGCGGGCTCAACGCTGCCGTCGCCTCACTGGGCGCGCTCTTCGCCCGCCTGCAAACCCGGCAAGGGCAGCACGTGGCGATTTCACTACAAGAGTCGGTGGCGGCGATTCTCGAGTTGGCGTTCGAGTTCTGGCCGTACATGGGTTTGATTGCGTCGCGACTCGGTCAGAAGCCGATCCAGCCGCTGGACTTCCTCGAATGTCGCGACGGTTGGATCTTCCTCTGCTGCGTCGAAGAATCTCAGTGGAACACGTTCGTCGACGTGATGGGAAATCCGGATTGGGCGGGCTTGGAGATCTTCGCCAACCGGATCGCTCGGGCACAGAACTGGGACGCGCTGAAACTGCTGCTGCAGGAGTGGGCCCAGAGCCAGAGCGTTGACGAGATCTATCATGCCGGGCAGGCTCGCCGTGTGCCCTTGGCGCCGGTTTCGACCATGGCAGACCTGCTCGCATCCGATCACTTGAAAGCCCGGGGGTTTTTCGCGGTGATCGATCACCCCCAGGCCGGCAATCTGCGTTACCCAGGCGCGCCGTACCGCTTCTCCGCCACACCGTGGGCGATCCGACGGCCGGCACCGCTGCTTGGGCAGCACAACACCGAGATCTATGCGGGCGATCTCGGCTTGACCACTGCGGCACTGGCGGCACTCCAACGCGTTGGAGTGGTATAGGCCTACGGCCGCCATATCTCCTATGGGCCGTTTCCCATTGAGTCGCTGCGGGCTGCCAAGTTCGCCCCGAGATCCAATGACGCGTGCGGCCGACCGATCGGCGCTTTCAAGTCTGGACGGAGGTCACGCATAACATGGAACACCGCTTGCCACTCGAAGGCATCCGCGTCGCCGACTTCACGTGGGTGTGGGCAGGGCCATTTTGTACGCTCCAGCTGGCACACCTGGGCGCGGAGGTCATCCGGATCGAAACCGCGACCCGACCGTGTGTCACCCGCATGATTCCACCGTGGGCCGACGGCCAATTCGGCGTGAACCGGAGCGGCTACTTCAACCAGTACAACCAGGGCAAGCTGAGTGTGGGGCTCGATCTGAAACATCCACGCGCCGCCGGAATTGCGAAGGAATTGATCGCGCAGAGCGATATCGTGTGCGAGAACTTTTCAGCCGGCGTCATGGACCGACTGGGCTTGGGCTACACCGCACTACAGGCGATCAAGTCAGACATCATCATGATCGCCATGTCGGGATACGGCGCAACCGGGCCGGAACGCGAGTTCGTTTCCTACGGCCCGGCACAAGTCCCGCTGTCGGGAATGTCGTCGCTCACCGGCTATGCCGGATGGCCGCCGATGCATGTTGGCATCTCGTACGGCGACCCAACGGCTGGCCTGCATGGTGCGTTCGCTGTCTTGGCGGCGTTGTTGTACCGAGCACGCACCGGAAAGGGACAATTCATCGACCTATCGCAGCAGGAGACGACCATTGCCGTCCTGCCGGAAGGGATCATGGACTACACCATGAATGGCACCCAGCCGGCGCGCAACGGCAATCGTGATCCTGACATGGCACCGCACGGCGTCTTCCGCTGCGCTGGCGAGCAACGCTGGGTATCGATCGCCATCCGCGACGACGCCGAGTGGGCGCGTTTCGCCGAGAGCATCGGGCGGCCGGAACTCGCTACGGACGAGCGCTATCACAGCCTCGCCGCGCGCCAGATCAATGAAGAGCAACTCGAAACCATCATCACCGAATGGACCGGCGCGCGTTCCCCCGAAGAGATTACGCGCATGCTGCAACAGGCCGGGATCCCGGCCTTCCCGTCATACAGCAGCAAGGACATCGCAGAGGACGCACACCTCAACGATGCCGGATTCTTCGTACGTCTCAACCACCCGGAGGTCGGCGTCAGACAGCACATCGGTATTCCGTGGCACATGACCGGTACGCCCGGCGCCGTACGGCGCCCCGCACCATGCCTTGGGGAACAAACCGATTACGTAATGGCCGAGCTCCTCAAGTATCCCGCGGATGCGGTCCGACAACTCAGAGAAGACGGCATTCTCATCTAGCAGTCTGTCGGACTTGGCAGCGACTCCAAGCTCCGACAGACTATCTCAAGGCCGCCATTCTTCCGACAGAGCTCAGGTCTGCTCACGCGATTGAGGTGCGAGATTAACCGCATTGTAGCCCGGCACACCACTTGATATGGACTGCTGCATCAATGTCCTCACGAGCGTACCGGGTCTACGAGCTGTTTGTCCTGAATATCGCGCTGCAGCTCTTCGATGCGGTCGCGACGTACAGAGGCTTGCAGGTTGGCTGGCGCGAGGGCAACCCCATCCTCGTGACCGCGTTTGCGACCTTCGGGGTTGCTCCTGCCCTGTTGCTCTTCAAGGCAAAGGCCTGCGGGTTCCTATTCCTGCTGAACCGAAATCACGAGCATGACATGGTGAGGCCAGCACTTTACGTGCTGGCCTCGGTGTACACAGTCATGTCGTTATTGCCGTGGCTCTGGAAGTTTGGCGGGCTCCTGATCGACGCCCTATAGAGGCGCCGCAGCCACCTCGCAGCCCGTCGCACTTGGCAGCATTCAACGACCAATCCTATCCTGAGGCTCCCCGAAGGGGGAGCGGGCCATCGAAGTGGCGCCGGCCGCAGGCCCTAGGCCGCCGTCTTGTGTCGTCGGCGCGGCACGAACGGCAGGATCTTGTGCCGCCGCGCGGCCCTCAGCCGTACACGTCCCACCTTGCCGCGACTGCTCGCCGGTTGCGCCAGCAGATCTTGCTTCCAACGCTGCAAGCGCCCGCGGAAATATTCTGAGTTGATGTCGAGAACAGCGCAGATGGCCTCGAACGAGAACACCCAGCTGCCGTCCTCGTCCATGAACCATTCCTCCGCCTCTTGAAACAGCCGCTTGTTTCGTGGGCGCGTCGCCCCCGCATACTTTTGAAAGCAGGACACCGCGTCCTCCAGCACCGCCAACATCAGACGCCGCTCCCCCTCGAGGATAGTGCGATGTCGGTTGCGCTCGTAAAACTGCGACGGGAGGAGGACTTCCGGCTCAATCAAACGAGGAAGCGCGCCCTCGAAGCTCGTTCCACTGTACTGGTTCGAC
>CAZTDK010000749.1:0-3531 GCA_964611965.1 uncultured Binatia bacterium (SeqCode)
CTACGCCGAAGTCGGCCGTTATGCGCGGGCGGCCGACATTGCCGCACAGGGCATCGAGGCCGCGAGCCACAGTGGTCAGAGCGCCTTGCGCGACGCGCTCACGGCGCGCTTGTCGCTGTATCGTGCCGGCCAACCGGTGCGCGAGGCGCAGGGAGCACAACACCCATGACGGTGCTCCGGCAGCACACACGGCCCGCCCATTGGGCGTGGCTCGGGGCCATCGGCCTGTTCGCGCTGATGCTGCGATTCCCTGTCGCCGGCATTCCGCTGGAGCGCGATGAAGGCGTGTACGCATACATCGCGCAGCGATGGATGTTGGGAGAGGTGCCCTACCGCAACGACTACGACATCAAGCCGCCTGGGCCATATGTCGTGTACGCACTCATCGAGCGCATCGTCGGCACCAGCCCCTCGGCCATTCATTGGGGGATGCAACTGTACACGCTAGGCACGCTCGCCCTGATTTTCGTCCTCGCCCGGCGCCTGAGCTCGTCAACCGGAGGTCTAGCCGCGGCGGCCTTCGCCGCATTCATGACCACCGATCCGAGTGTCCTGGGTAATGCGGCCAACAGCGAGATGCTTATGATTCTGCCGCTGACCGCCGTCTTGCTCGCCGCGTGCTATGCTGCGGGGCGCGACGCGCTCGCCTGGGCGTTCGCGACAGGTGTGCTGGGGGGGCTGGCGCTCGCATTCAAGCAGACGGCACTGAGTAACGTCATCTTCTCCATTCTCTTCGTCGCCTGGTACATGCGGCGCCGAACCCTTGCCATTCTCGCCATGTTGCTCGGACTGCTGACGGTCCCGGCGCTCTTCGGCGCCTACTTCGCGTCGCAGGGCGCGTGGGACGCCTTCGTCGATGCCACCATAGGCCACAGTTGGGCATACGCCGGCCGCATGCCGCTAACGAGCTATCCCGCACTGCTGTGGGGGACGCTGCCGGACGTCTTGCGCTCATTTTGGCCGCTCTTGCTGCTCGCTGGCGTCCCGTTCATCGCGGCGAGCGTCGGCTCGGTCGTCCCAACAGACGCGCCAACAGATCCAAGCATGCGGCGCAACACCGTGTGGATGCTGCTGTGGCTGGGCGCGTCCTTCGCCGGCGTGGTCGCTGGTGGGTACTTCCGCAGGCACTACTACATCGCCCTCATCCCACCGCTCGCGGTGCTCGCCGGGATGGGCGTGAGCCGGCTCGCCGATCGGCTTTCCGCTCAATTGATCCGCCGCGCGGTGGCTGCCTGTCTGGTGATCGTCCCGATTGGAATCGGGATCGTCTCCAACAGCTGGTACTATCTTCCCGGCGATGCCGACGCGAAGTCGGAGCGTTTGTACCTGGAGCGGCTTTTCGCCCAGTCACCCGCCGTCGGCACCTTCCTCGCTGAACAATCCACTCCTGAGGACCCGGTGTTCGTGCTCGGCTCGGAACCTCAAATTCTGTACTACGCGACACGCCCGAGCGCGACGCGCTACATCGTCGTCTATCCCCTCATGGGTCCGTTCCCCGATGTTCGGCAGCGGCAACTCGATGTAATGGATGCCGTGCAGCGCGCCGCGCCGCGATTCATCGTAACCGTGTTTCTCCCCAGCTCGTTTTCGGCGGGCCCTGGAACCCCTTCGGACATCTTCGGCGGCACCTTGGACCTGATCAATCGCTCGTACCGTTTGGCGGCGGTCGTCGGAGCGGACCCGACCGGTGCCGCCGACCCGGTGGTGAGCGGCGAGCAGGCTGACGCGGCGTGGCTGGTGGCGCCCGTCTGGTACGGCGGGCCGTCGTGGTGCACGCTGGCGGTGTGGGAACGGGTGCCGTCCGTCGCGGACGCCGACCGGGCAGCCGCCGAAGCAGAAAGCGCGGCCGGGGTTGCCCTGGCCGCCAAGGGAGACACCGAAGGCGCCATCGCGCACTATCGCGACGCGATACGACTCGATCCCAATTTCGGCGCCGCGCACAACAACCTCGCCGCCACCTTCGCAAAAGCCGGGCGGCTCGAGGATGCCATTGCGCAATACGTCGAGGCCATCCGGCTGTCGCCGCTGCGCGCCGAGCCGCACTGGAATCTCGGCGGCGTGTTGCAAGCGGCCGGCCGCCTGCAAGAGGCCGTGCCGCACCTGCGCGCCGCGGTATTCTTCAATCCGCAGGCCGAAATGCGCTACCGTCTCGCCATCGCCTACGCGCAAGCCGGACAGGCCGGCGAGGCGCAAATCGAGCTGGAACAGGTGCTCCGCGAGCATCCGGATTCGAATGCGGCGGAGGCCAAGCTGGCGTGGTTGTTGGCGACGGCGAACGACGCGCGCCTGCGCAGCGGCCGGCGCGCGGTGCAACTCGCCGAGGACGCGGCCCAGCGCACGCAGCACGGCGACGCCAATGTCTTGAACAGCCTGGCCGCGGCCTACGCGGAGGTTGGACGCTACAGCGAAGCCGCGAATGTTGCTGCGCAGGCCATTGAGGTGGCAACCAGCAATCAGACCGAGCTCCGCGACGCGCTGCCGGAGCGCCTGGCGCGTTATCGCACCGGTCAGCCGGTGCGTGACGGGCCCGGAGCGCAGGCACCGTGACACGGCCCGCAACGCGGACCCGGCGCACCGATTGGGCATGGTTCGCCGGCGTGTGCCTGTTCGCCATCCTGTTGCGCATCCCGATCGCCGCCATCCCGTTGGAGCGTGACGAGGGAGAGTACGCGTACATTGCGCAGCGCTGGATGCAAGGCGATTTGCCGTATCGCGACGCCTTCAATCAAAAGCTGCCGGGCGCTTTTGTCGCCTATGCCGTCATCGAGCGCGTCTTCGGGACGACACCGAGCGCGATCCACTGGGGCACGCACATCTACACCCTCGGGACGCTGGCGCTGCTGTTCGTCCTCGGGCGCCGGCTCTCGTCAACCGCCGGCGGGTTGGCGGCCAGCGCGTTCGCCGCCGTGATGATCGCGGACGCGTCGGTCCTGGGGAACGCGGCGAACACCGAGGTGTTCATGCTGCTGCCGCTGACCGGAGCGATGCTGGCAGCCTGCCTCGCCGTCGAGCGCGACGCGTTGGGGTGGGCCTTCGGCGCCGGCGTGCTCAGCGCGGCGGCTCTGCTCTGCAAGCAGGTGGCGCTGCCGAACGTCGCCTTCTACGGCCTGCTGATGGCCGTCGCGACGCGCCGGCGCGTCAACAGCGCGCTGCTGTTCCTGCTGGGCGTAAGCTGCATGCTGTTGCCGGTGGTCGGGTATTTCGCTTTGCACGGCGCACTGTACGATTTCTACGATGCCACTATCGGCCACAATCTGCGTTATGCGGCGCAGCGATCGCTAGCCGCTTATCCGTCCATCCTCTGGCGAGGTGGCAAACCCTTCCTGTACACTTTTTGGCCGCTGATGCTCCTGGCCGTGGCGCAAGTCGGGAGTGGGGTGTGGGGCGTCGGGGGTCGGGTGTCGGTCAACGGAGGAAGAGCTCGACACCCCACACCCCACACCCCACACCCCACACCACGCGCCCGGCGCCCCACGCTCCAGGTGCTCGCGTGGTTAGCGGCAACGTTTATCGGCACCGCAAGCGGCGGGT
>CAZTDK010000750.1:0-3530 GCA_964611965.1 uncultured Binatia bacterium (SeqCode)
CATTTTGTGTGTCGAGCCCAGCTACGCGCCGATGGGGGACACCCTGGCGGTGTCGCTCAGCGCCGGAGCCGGCTTCCGGTTGGAGCGTGCGAGTTGGGAGCGCGTCGTGGTCGAGGGCCTGGCACGGTTCTCGGTCGATGTCATTCTCGCCGTCATCGTGCGTGCCGCGGAGGCCGCGGAGTGTTTCCGCCGCTTGCGGCAGCGGTCCGTCGCCGTTCCTACGCTCGCGGTGTTGCCGGAAGCCTCTGGCGACGAGCTGCTGCGCTGCGTCGTCGATGCGGCCGACGACTTTACGGTGTGGCCGGTGGGCGCCTTGGAGCTGCGGCATCGGCTGGCACGGCTGCTGGGCCCCGAGCGCAGTCCGAGCGCGTCCGTGCAACGGCAGTTGACGGAGGAGGTGGGCATGACGCAGCTGGTGGGGGCGGATCCACAATTCGCCCGCATGGTCGAGCAGCTCCCGCTGATTGCCGAGAGCGATGCTCCCGTACTGATCACCGGCGAAACCGGCACCGGGAAGGAGCTGTGTGCCGGCGCGATTCATCATCTGGGCCGGCGGCGTCACGCCCCGTTCGTTGCCGTGGACTGCGCGGCCATACCCGACCATTTGTTCGAGAACGAGTTGTTCGGGCATGCGCGCGGTGCCTTTACCGACGCCCACCGGGATCATCGCGGGCTGGTGCTCACCGCCGACGGCGGCACGTTGTTTCTCGACGAGATCGACGCCCTGTCGCTGACGGCGCAGGCCAAGCTCCTGCGCTTCCTGCAAGAGCATACCTTCAAACCGCTGGGCTCGGAGCGTCCGATTCGGACCGACGTCAACGTCATCGCGGCGACCAACCGCGACCTCGAAGCGGCGGTGCGCGACCGGCAGTTTCGCTCGGACCTCTACTTCCGCCTCAACGTCATGCGCCTGCAGCTGCCGCCGCTGCGCGAACGGCGCGGGGACATTCCTCTGCTGGCAGCCCACTTCCTGGAGCACCAGCGCCGGGCAGCCACCGAGGTGCCGCGCCGCTGGTTCACCACCACCGCGCTCCGCAAGCTACTGCACTACCATTGGCCGGGGAACGTCCGCGAGCTCCTCAACGTCGTGCACCGTGCTGCCGTGTTCTCCAAAGGCAAAGAGATCCTGCCGCATCACCTGTCCCTTCCCGGCGGCGCCCCGGGGATTGGCCCGAGCTTCCGTGCCGCGAAAGCCGGGGCTATCGCCGAGTTCGAGCGCACCTACGTCGGTGCGCTGCTGGACAAGCATCTCGGCAACGTCACCGCCGCCGCGCGGGAAGCACACAAGGACCGCCGCGTCTTCACGCGGCTGATCAAGAAATACGGGATCGATCGCCCGGCCGATCCCTCCGAAAGCGGCTCCCCCCATTGACAGCCCGTGGTATAATCGCGGCGCTTCGGCACGGTCCGTGCCCTAGCAGCCTGTCGGACGTGGCAGCCCGCAGCGACCCAACGGGGAGCGGGCCATAGAAAAGACGCCGGCCGCAGGCCACAGGAGGCGCTGATGGACGAAGATATCATCCTCGAGGAGGAAGCGATCGCCGATGAACGGGCGGCGGGGGCGGCGCGGTTGGGAGCAGCGATCCTTCATCAACCCATTCGTGAACTGGCAACCTTGCGGCCGGCCATTTGTGTGCCGCAGAAAACCAGGGTCCGTGCCGCGATCGATCGGATGAACCAGGGCGGCGTGGGCTGCGTGCTTATCGAGGACCGCGGCCGTCTGATCGGCATCTTCACGGAGCGCGACGTGCTGACCAAGATCGTTGGCACCAGCATCGACATCGACCGCTCGACGGTCGATTCGTTGATGACCCGTGACCCCGAGACCCTTAGACTCGACGATCGCGTGTCTTATGCGCTGAACAAGATGAGCGTCGGCGGCTTCCGTCACATTCCCCTCGTCGATGACGAGAACCGCCCGGTCGGCGTGGTGTCGATGCGCAACGTCGTCGACTACATCGTCGACCTGTTCGGTACCGACGTGCTCAACTTGCCGCCGTCGCCGCGGCACTCCGCACACGCGCGGGAAGGCGCGTGAGAGGCCTGCCGCCGGCGTCTTTTCTATGGACCGCTCCCCGTTGGGCCGCTGCCAGCGGCTCCGACGGGAACCTGACTCACGAACCGGGGTCTTGAAACAGGCCGCAAGTGCATCGCCGAGACAACCGCCTTCGAGCGCATCGGAGGCTCCGGTTTGGTGTTGGCCCGGGGCGGCGAACACCGAGCCAGTGTGCTACGGGAACTCCTCCACGCTTCCGCTCGAGAGGTTCACTCGTTTCAGGCTACGGGTCCCGGGGAAGAACCAGGGTGCGTCCTTGGGTACTGCTGCGGCGATGACGAGCAAGGTGTCGGGGCTGCTCCAGGTCAGCTGACTAAGGTCGCTGTCCGGGATGTCGATGCTGCGCACCTTGCGATCCGTCAAGTTCAGGATGTACAGCTGGCGTCGATTCGTCGGGTAATCGAGTGCCGGAGCGGCGGTGAATGCGAGTTGCGTGGCGTCCGGTGAGACGGCGAAGTCGCTGATGGCGGCGGCGCCGCTGGCGAGCACGCCAACGGCTCCGTCACTGAGCGGAATCTCCCAAAGCTGCCAGTCCCAGTTACCGCCGATGATGGCATACAGCCGCGTGCCATCGGCTGCCCAGCGATAGACGAAGCGGTCACGATCCCAGGACAGCACGAGGCGATCGTTACGGCCGGTGAGATCGACGGCACGCAGTTCGAGATGGTTGCCCCGTGCTGCGGTGTAGGCCAGTAGCGTCCCATCCGGTGACGGCTGCGGCAGATCCAGTATTTCGCCGCAGCGCTGCACGATGGTCGAGACGCTGCCGTCGCCGTTGAGCCTGACGATGCGGTCCTCGTGCGCGGCAACGATGGCCCCGCCCGCAATCACCGCCGGCGCGCTTCCACGGCCGACAGTCTTACGTGTGCCATCGGCGGCCAGGGTGACAATGGCGGGCAGCGGGTTCTCGCCATCGTCATAGCTGGCAACGAGCCGTGTGCCATCCGGCGCCCACAGCGGCGCGTCGGCGAGCCCGCGTTCAAAGTCCCACGTGTGTTGGGTGTGTCCATTGGCCGACATCGTGGAGAGGGCGGCGCGTACCCACGGGAACGCCTCGCCGGCGCCGACGGCCATCTCGCTGCTTGGTGAAGTGCGCACGGTCACCGGATCGTTGCGTCGCGGGTAGCGATTGTTCTCGCGTTGCACGTCGGCCCACATCAGGACCGGGTCGAGCACGGCGTATTCGGTGTCGGCCGGCAATGACAGCTGGTCACCGACATGGACCGTCTGACGCGCCGGTGCGCCGCCAGCCTTGGGGAATGTCCAGAGGTCGAGGTCGCCCGCAATCGCCGCGGTGCCGAGGTTGTTGACCGTGATCTCAGCCTGACCATTGACGTCGAGAGAGAGGTCGGCCAACCGGTTGGAACGCACCCAGTCGGCGAAGTACGTGTCCAGGTCTTTGCCGCTGGATTCCTGCAACGTCTGCTGCAGGTCCCGATCGCTCACCTGCTGATAGCGATAGCGCTCGAGGAAA
>CAZTDK010000751.1:0-3529 GCA_964611965.1 uncultured Binatia bacterium (SeqCode)
CGGCAGGTCCGTCGGCTCCGGGAGCTGGCCCATCCGCACGAGATTCTGGTCGAGCCACTGTCGGTACGGTTGGCGCGCCGCCATGCCTTCCTTGATCTCGTCATCACCGACGATGCGGCCGTTCTCCGTATCGACGAGGAACATGCGCCCGGGCTGCAAGCGGTCCTTGTGCAGCACGTTGTCGGGAGCGATATCGAGAACCCCGACCTCGGAGGCCATGACGACGAAGCCGTCCTTGGTGACGACGTAGCGCGACGGGCGCAGGCCGTTGCGATCGAGGACCGCGCCAATCAGTCGGCCGTCGGTAAAGGCGATCGACGCCGGGCCGTCCCACGGCTCCATCAAGCAGGAGTGGTATTCGTAGAACGCGCGCTTGGTGTCGCTCATGCTCTCGTGCTTCTGCCAGGCCTCCGGGATCATCATCATCACGGCATGCGGCAGCGAGCGACCGCTGCGCACCAGCAGCTCGAGCGTGTTGTCGAATTTGGCGGAGTCGCTGCCCGCCTCTTCGATGATCGGCAACAGCTTCTTGACGTCGTCGCCAAACAGCGGCGAGGCGAACATTTGCTCGCGCGCGCGCACCCAGTTCTCATTGCCGCGCAGCGTGTTGATCTCACCGTTGTGCCCCACGAAGCGGTACGGGTGGGCACGGTCCCACGACGGCAGCGTGTTGGTGCTGAAACGCTGGTGCACGAGGGCCAGGGCGGTCACCATCGTCGGGTCGACGAGGTCGACGTAGAACTGGGGAATCTGTTCGGGGAGCAGCAGGCCCTTGTAGACCATCGTGCGGCCCGACAGGCTGGAGACGTAGAAGCTCTCCGAGTCGCGCAGCCCGGCGTCGCGCACGGCGCGTTCGACGCGCTTGCGAATCACATACAGTTTGCGCTCCAGCGCGTCGCCGTTCTTGATGCTCTTGCCATGCCCGATGAAGATCTGGCGGATCTCCGGCATCACCTTGCGCGCCATGTCCCCGCACTTGCTCGGATCGGTCGGCACGGTACGCCAGCCCAGCAACTTCTGGCCTTCGTCACGCACCGTTTGTTCAAACAGCTTGGTGCAGGCGTTGCGCTCGTTGATGTCCGGCGGCAGGAACACCATGCCGACGCCGTAGTCGCCGGCATCGGGCAGCGCGATGCGCAGTGCCTGGCACTCCTTCTTGAGGAACTCGTGCGGCACTTGCAGGAGGATGCCGGCGCCGTCACCGGTCAGCGGATCGCAGCCGCAGGCGCCGCGGTGCGTCAGGTTCTGCAGCACCTGCAGACCCTTTTGCACGATGTCGTGCGACTTGATGCCTTTGATGTTGGCAACGAAGCCGACGCCACAGGCGTCGTGCTCGAACCGCGGATCGTACAGCCCCTGCTTTCGCAGTTTGCGCATCTCATTCATGCCGTACACTCCCTTACGCCCCCTTGATCTGCAGATGCTTGTCACCGTTGCGGCGCGACCGCTTGGTCGCCGGCGTCGCATCGTAGTGCACGCTGACTTGCGTGCGCTCGCCGTGCGTCGACAGCACCACCATCGTCTCGGTACGATCGACGCCCTCGATCGAGCGCAGCGTGCTGATGAGATCCTCCAGGGTTGAGGTACTGTTGGTCTTCACCTTGAGCAGCAGCGTGTGCTGGCCGGTGACGTGATGACACTCGAGCACATCGTCGAGCCCGACGATGTCTTGCTCGAACTCGTCGATGAGCTTGGGATGACTGATGCTGACGCCAATGAACGCGCTCACGTCCTTGCCGAGGCGGCGCGCGTTGACGATGGCGCGGTAGGCGATGATGACCTCGTTGTCTTCGAGCTTTTTGATGCGTTCGATGACCGAGGGCGCCGACAAGCCGACCTTCTCGCCGACTTTCGCCAGCGGCAGCTTACAATTTTCCTGCAACAAGGCGAGGATGTGGAGGTCGATGTCGTCGAACTCGCTGTCTGGCTGACCTAATTTCATAAGGTGAATCGACTCGGGGGCCGAACAAATACACCGAGGACTGCCGGGAAGTCAAGCCTACGTTCGGAATTTATGGATTGTGGCGTTTCTACGAACGATGGGACCGGGAGGCGCAATGGTGTGGCGTGTCCCTCAGCCTCCAAGCCCCCCAAGCCGCCAAACCTTCATGCCGCCTTTTCAGCAGCACGCGATTGTGCCACCGCCGCCGACAACCGCCCGGCGTACCAATTCACCACCACGAGCAGCGCCGCCGAGACGAAGAACACCGCGCGCATGCTGAAGTGCGCGGCGACGAAACCACCGGTCAATGGACCAAGGAAGTTTCCGAGCATGGTGGCGCTGGAGCTCAACCCCATCACGCCACCGCGCCGGTCGGCTGGGCTGGCGTCGCTGATGAAGCCGAACAGTGCCGGCAAGATCCCCGCAACGAAGCCGCCGTAGATGAGACGCAAGACGAACAGCTGCCCGACACCGCTGACGCAGCCCTGCAGCAGCAGGGTTCCGGCCGATCCAAGCAACGCGATGCTCAACGCGCCGTGGAAGCCGAGCCGATCGCCGCGGCGTCCCCACCACGGCGCCGCCACCAATGCGGTGACGCCGCTGGCGGCGAACAGCACGCCGGTGATCGTCGACAGCAGCCGCGTCTCCACACCAAGCTGCTCGACATAGAGCACGAAGATGGGTTGCAACGTCGTCACCAGTGTCTGCGACGCTAGCAGAGCCAGCAGCGCATGACGCAAGACCGGGTGCTCCCACGCAATGCCCAGATTATGGCGCACGCTGACGCGCTGCGGCGTGGCGACGTGCGCCCCGCGCACCTCCGTCAACGTCAGCGCTGCCACCACGCAGCCGGTTGCGCACAGCCCGCCGACTACGAAAAAGATGGGCCGATACCCAATGAGCCCGGCGAGGACCCCGCCGAGCAGCGGCCCGAGGAGCGCCGAGGCTGGGACGACGGACTGCAAGAGCCCCAATGCGTAACCGCGTTGACCGTCGGGCACCGTGACCGATACCAAGGCCATGCCCGCGGCAAGGAAACCCGAGACGCCGCCGAGCGCCAGGCGCCAGGCGAACAGGCCACCGACAGTCCCGGTGAGCGCCATGCCGCCGTAGCACAACGCGCTGCCGGCCAGCGCGCGCACCACCATCAGCTTCTGCCCATAGCGATCGCCGAGTGCGCCCCATCCCGGCGTGACCAGAAACGACACCATGAACGGCCCGGACAGCAAGAGCCCGCTCCAGCGGGTGACGTCCGCGGTGTCCGTGATGCCCAGCTGGCGTACGTACAGTGGAATGAACGGCAGAATCAGCGACAAGCCGGTGAACGCCGCGAACTCGATCGACCACAGGACGTACAGGTTGCGACGCCAGTGCTCCCACGATCTCCGACCAGCCACTGGTTTAGACCATCTGCGGCCGCGCGCGCTTGCGACGGCCGATCGCGACGAGAAACATCACGCTCTTGCCGGCAGCGTGTGGCGAGAAGAATGCGGTGACGTCATCATCGAAGAACGTCAGCCCGGTTGCGCCGAGGCCGAGCGCATAGGCCGCGAGGTAGACCTTGCCACCAGCAATCGCCGCATCGAG
>CAZTDK010000752.1:0-3525 GCA_964611965.1 uncultured Binatia bacterium (SeqCode)
TCTGAGCCGTCCCAGCGCCAGAACCACGGGAACTCGGCGATCGGGCGTTTGGGCTCTTTACCGCGGTCCTTGTCCCACTTGATCTTGGGTTTTGAGCGCAACACGCCTGCACCTGCACGACCCGCGGGTAGGTCGCTGGCCAGGAACGGGCGAATGTTCATCCGCACGCCATCGTTGATGTCCGGCTCCCAACCGATGGCTTGCTGTGCAAGGGGCTTCCAGCGGATGAATAGGTCGAAGGGTGGTTCGCCCGCGAGGATCGCTTCCAGCCGAGTCTGAAGCTCCAGCGCCGCGGCCAAGCGATCCTCCGCGCCGCCTTCGCCGCGCTTCACGCCGTCTTTCTGCCGCGTGATCCACTCACCCAGGTACGAGTAGGTCAGCGACTCCAACAGCTTCCGCCCCTTGCCATTGCCTTCGCAGAGCTTGTGATAGTTGACGAGGGCGTGGAAGCCGTCGCGCTTGCGGCCATCCCAGATGTGCCACACGAACGGCCGGTCATGGAACAACCGGCAGTGTTCCTCAAAGAAGCCGTTACGCAGCCAGTCGTCGAGGTCGGTCCCCGCGAGTTCGCGCGTCTTCGGCGCGTTGACGCCTGCCGCAGCGAGTAGCGTCTCCAACCGATCGGCCGCGGGTTCCTCGCCACGCACGGACGGAATGCAGACGATTCCGTCATCATCGGCGAAGTTGGCGAACTCGTCGCATCGCTTGACCAGCGCCCGCGCCCGCTGGCTGAGGCGCATCGTTTCATCGTGCTCGGCCGGCCAGCGGTAGCCCAACAGCCGCGCTACGGCGACTTGCAGGGCGGCGCTCGATTCCTCCGGTCGGCCATGAAAGAGCCACTGCGTCGGGTCGTCGCTCTCTGGCTCGGGTAAACCGTTCGGATACTTCTCAGCCGCTACCTTTCGCCAATGGTCCAAATCGAACGAAACCTTTGCGATGGTCGCGTTCGCCACGATCACCTTTTGGTCGAGCCTCCGAACGGACTGATTGAATGAGGGGTCGATACAGAACGCCCAAATCGCGGGTAGGGTGTCGCTGTGCTTGGAAACCAGCACTGCCAACGCTTTCTCGAATCGCTCTCCAGTAAATAGGGTCGATTTCAAATCTCCCATCAGAGAGACCGCAACCCCGTCTCTCCCCCACGCCTGTTGACCACTTTGGTCCTGATTATGGATCTGTTCACGCTCGCCCACAGACATGCCACGCACACGATTGATGGACTGGTCCCAAGCGATGACGTACTCACGCCCTGCATAAGGCTGAGTTTCGTAAACGGATGTCTGATGAAGGGTCCATTCGTCCGAAAGAAAGGGTATTTCCCAAACGCATCGGCCGTAGTGAGGGAAGTCCCCGGTGCCTAGGCCGAGGAACGAGTCCGCGAAATGGGAAAGAGGGCGTCCATCGTCTGTATTGTGAAAGACGATACGAGCATCCGGGGATCTTGTTTGCTTTGTCTGCTCGATAGTTGTGAGATCCGCTGGTGCCTGGCCGCTCAGCAGCGCCGCCTTTTCGATGGGTCGGTTAGCCGTGGACACGTCCATGCCTGCCACGGCGTGCCTTTCAGCTGGGGACTTCCCGGACAGGATTAGAAAGGCGACATTGACCACATGGCCGCCAATAGTCTCAAATGCTCCCGCCCCCAAGCGTACGACGAGGTTCCACTCCCGGAGGTCGAGCAGGGTCCGTCGTAATTTGGTGTAGCTCGTTAGGAAGAGCCAGTTTTGCGGTGTCACAAGTGCGGTCGAGCCATCCTTCGCGCAGAACTCCAGGCAGCGCAGGACGAATGCGGTAGCAAGGTCGGCTTTGCCCAACGGGTACTGAGTTTCCAGGTGCTCCTGGAGAATATGGCTTTGCTTGCCGCGCCCAAGGTAGGGAACGTTCGTGATGACGAGCGTATAGCGATCCGCCAGCAGCTTGGCGGCCCTCTCCAGGCCCTGGGCCGCGATGCCCAGCTCATGCTGTTCGGGACCAGCATTAGGATCGTCTGCAATGGCCGATTGGAGGTGCTGTAGGAGGGATTCCATCCCTTCCTTCTTGATCATGCCGCCGCCGAGGAAGCGGTGCGGATTGATCAGCGAGCCGAGGGTGGGTGCCTTGCGGAAGAGGTCGTAGAGTTCACCGAAGAAGAAACGGAGACCCTGGTCGCCGCGGTCTTCGAGGATGCGCATCCACTGATCGCGGGTGCTGCCTATGGCGATGCCGGTGTGCGCGATGTTCAGCCTCGGCAGCGGCCGGTAGCCGCCAGCGTCGGGGTAGGTCCACGCGGCAAACGCCAGAGCGAACGCGGCAATCTGGCAGCACCGCTCGTCGATCTCCAAGCCGTGGAGGTTGTCGCGAAGAACGGCATCGACGGCTTCGGCGGCGGATAGATCCTCCTCGGCCATACGAATCGGCACCAGGTGATGCAGGCCCGCAACCAAGAAGTGTCCGGACCCGCAGCACGGATCGAGGAACGTCAATTCCGCCGGGATCTTTGGCCAGCCGTCGAACGTTCCCGCGGCCGGCCGCCACGGACCACCCTTGCCGTCGGCGCCGCGGACGAAGCGCAAGTAGTCCCAACTTACCCCAGGCAGGGACAGCTTCTTTCTCAACGCTTCTTCTGTCTCGGCGCTCTCCGCGTTGTCCGCGGTCAACTTCCTTCCTGCCCACCACGCGCCAAGCGTGTTGTGGAGCAGAAAAGCCACCATGTACGGCTCGGTGAAAAGTTGGGTCACCGCCGCGATCTCATCCGCACCGATCTTGACTTCGGAGCGGTTCACCTCATCCTTCTTCTTGCTCTGCCAAAACTGGTAGACCCACCCGAGCGCATCGGAAGCGCCGAAGACTTCATCCGGCAGTGAAGCCAGCAGCTTCTCGAGCCCCAGCATGTGCTCGGTAGCGAACCTGACCTGAAGCAGCGGGTCGTCGGGCCTGAAGATCTGCGGCAGCATCTGTTGCGCGCAGCGCGAGGCGAAGACCCACACGTCCACGCCCTCCTCCTTGGCCAGTTCCTCGGCTTCGGCCAGGCTGATGGCCATGTTCTCTTGCGGCTCGATCAGCAGTCCGTTCTCGGCCAGGAAGCGAGCGAAGAGCATTCGATGCCAGTGCTCGTACGCGCATTCGGCGACTAGGTGGTCGATGGTCAGCCGGCCGGATGAATCTTGCCGATCGCCGAGTTGCCGCGCTCGTGCGCGCAGGGCGTTGCGCAACTGGAGCAACTCCGGCTGCTCCTTGAGGTTGGGATACGCTTCGCCCTCGTGGACGGCGAGGGTCTGGAGTGCGGCGCGAGCACCGGTTTCGGCCGCTTCGCGGGCGTCGATTACGGCGCGCTCCAATCTGCTACGCAGTTCGCTTGCGAGGGTGGCCACAGGTCGTCCCGTCTCAAGAAATCACAAGCGGACCGTCTTTGAGCTTCGCCACGAGATCCTTCTCCGTGGCGTCGACCCAAGCTTTTACCTCTTGCTCAGTTTTGAGCGTTCCGCTCGACAGGTGGACGCGCTGTGTTGTGGGTTCCAGCAGCTTCGCCGCGGTCATGGCGGCACGCGT
>CAZTDK010000753.1:0-3513 GCA_964611965.1 uncultured Binatia bacterium (SeqCode)
TATTGAAATTTGCGTCAGATCGGTTGCATGTAGGCGGACGACGAAATCGCGAGAGGTATGATGCGACAGGATACGACAGCCCGACATTTCGTTGCGACGGGGCGCGCGATGCTGGGCGGCCGAATTTGGGTGCTGCTCATCTACTCCCAGTTGGCGGCGCTCGGTTGCCTTACAATGAGCGCGTGCGGCGAGAGCATGGCCCCCTCGTCATCGGCGGCCGCGCCGGGGCCGGTCACGCGCAGTGAAATAACCTTCGTCGATACCAGCCGGCCAACAGCGCCAAATGGCAGCTTCCCAGGTGCGCCCCAGCGGACGCTGCGCACGGTCCTGTGGCGGCCGGTAAGCTTGCAGCCGCTGCCGCTCCTCGTCATGGCACATGGCTTCAGCGGTTTGCCGGAAGACTATGACGCCGTGGCACCCACCATCGCGGCGGCCGGCTTCGTGGTTGCCCTACCGGCATTTCCACTCACCAATGCAGACGCCCCGGGAGGGTACCAACACGGGTTGGCGGATGTTGTCAATCAGCCAGCCGATATCAGCTTCGTCATTTCGCAACTGCTCGATGCAAACAGCGGACCGGGAGATCTGCATGGCCGCATCAAGGCAGACCAGATCGCCGTACTGGGTCACTCGCTCGGGGGCGCGACGGTGACCGTATTGACCCGCGAGGATTGCTGCCGCGACACGCGGGTGCGCGGCGCCCTTTTGTTTGCGCCGGTGCCGTTGGGACTCTTCGGCCCCCTGTTTGATATGCAACCCATTACCGCCGGCCCACCGACGTTGCTCATCAACGGTACGGCCGACATGGCGATCGCCTATAGCGCGACGGAAGCGCTTTACGAACGCATCGATCCGCCCAAATTCCTACTTGGCATCACCGGTGCCGACCACACGATGCCCTCAATGGGCACACGATACCGCTCAGCGATCTGCAGACCGTGTCGGTCCGCGCTATCGTCGGGTTCCTCAATGCCCTGTTCCGCGGCCGGGGCGCCGAGTTTGCACAGACCCTCGCCGCCTTGGTCGCCGCAGGCAACCCGGTGACGAGCGACGGCACGCTGCCGTAGTAGCGCGGCAAGAGCGGTACCGCTCCCTCTCCAAGGTCGCGTGCGCGATGGTCGGGCTCGGGCCCTCGGATGCGACGCGTGTGGCACTCGACGACTCATCAAGATTGTGGCATTCGCTCGCGCGAGCCGCCGGGCTGGAATAACCAGAAGGACGGAGCGGATCACGAAAGTACGAAAGGACGAAGTCATTTTGAATCTGCCAAAAGCTGACCAAATCCTGACCTACGCCAGCGCCTGCCGGCTGATATGTTCCGCTATGATCAAGTCGAAACAAGGAGGGTCGTATGGTCGAACGCTCGCGGGTGAGGATCTCGATGGTTGTCTCAACGACGAAGACGATTTTGACAGTGGCGATGGGCGTGCTGCTGTTAGGTGAAGGCACAGCATTGGCGAAAGCGCCCAAACCGTCGCCGGCTGAGATCTGCGCCGCGGCCAAGCAGACGGCGACGGGCCTGAAGGCGTCGAGGAAGCTGACGTGCTACGCGAAGTATACGAAGTCCAGCGGCACGTTCGATCTCGCCACATGCTTGCAGAAGGCGGAGACCAAGTTCGCGACGGCCTTCCACAACGCCGAGTTCACCGCGAAGGGCATTCCGCGGGGCTGCACAACATCGGGCGACGCTGGCGATATCGAATCGCTCGTTGATGACTTCGTGGCAGCCGTGGTGACCGCGCTTCCTGCAGCGCCGCCGCCGACGGCGACTTCCGTGCCGTCGTCCACGCCGGTATCCACGCCATCCACCACGCCGACGCCGCTCGAGAATGACGGCGCGAGTTGCACCAGTAGTGCCCAATGCCTTAGCGGTCACTGCGTACCTGGCGCTGACGGCGGCGCGGTCTGCTGCGCGGCCAATTGTGTGGACATGGGTCCGGCCTCTTGCGGTACCAACGGCACCTGCATGCAGAACGGGACCGCCTGCAGCCTCTACCTGTCCTCCACGATGTGCCAGGCGCAATCGTGCTCTGGATCGACCGTTACGGCCTCGGCCACCTGCAACGGCACAGGGACCTGTGGTCCGAGCACGCCGGCCCCTTGCCCGAACAACTTGGCGTGCGCCAACGCCACGAGTTGCGCGACCAGCTGTACGCCAAGCACCACTTCCGGCTGTGCCGCCAACTCCACGTGCAATGCGGGGGGCACCGCCTGCCTGCTGAACAGCGGCCAGCCCTGCTCCGTGGGTAGCCAATGTCTAAGCGGCGTGTGCACGGGCAACGCTTGTCAGTAGCCTCTGAAGATCATCTGGAAGGCCTGGGTCCACCGGTTGTACAGTTCGGTTTGCAAAGGCCGAGCCGACACCGAGTGGAGAGGAGGCACGAAGGTGACGGCATTCTACGGTGGGATTGATAGGCCAGGTGATGGACTGGAGGCACAATGGTGGCGGTCGACCTCGCCGTGGCGCGCACGTCCTACGAGGTAGAAGGGCAGTGGACCTCCCCGGTGCTGTTCACGCCAGCGGCGATCGCGCGCTTCCTCGACGCGACCGAGCGCGTCGTCGCGGGCCACCATCGCAGCGGTCGTGCGCCGATGTTGTGTCTGCCGTTCGAGCCCGGTCCACACGATCTGCGCAAGATCGACAACGCGTGGTGGGCCGATCCCGACCTGGCCGCGCTCGCTACGGATGCACGCCTCGGCGAGATCGCGGCGGCGCTCCTCGGCGCGTCGTCGGCTAGGCTCTGGCAGGATCAGCTGCTCTATAAGCCGCCGGGCGGCCCCTCGGAGACGACGATCGGCTGGCATCAGGACTGGGCGAGCTGGGACACGGTCGCGTCGCACGCGGCGTTCGTCACCGCGTGGGTTGCGTTCGACGACGTCGACGACGACAACGGTGCGATGCAGATCATCCCCGCGAGCCACACGTGGGGTTTGGTCCCGGGCGCGAGCAACTTCTTCGGCACCGATCGCGACGCGCAGCTCGCACGCCTCGGCGACGGGCGTGCGGTCGAGGCGCGATCGATTGTCATGAGCGCGGGCCAGGTCAGCTTTCATCACCCGCTCACGTTCCACGGGAGCGGGCCGAACACCTCGGACCGCATGCGCCGATCGCTCGCCATCCACTTCGTTGACGCTGAGGTCTCCGCCGTGTCCGAACCGGGCATCTGGCAGCACTACAACCTCGCGTTGTTCCTCGAGCGCGGAGGCCGGTTGGGAGAGCGCTACCGCTTCGACGACCTCTGTCCGACGGTCTTTGCGCAACGACCGGCCGTACGGCGCCCTGAGCTGTGAATCGGCGTGGGGTCCGACGGAGAATCGGCGTCGAACTTTGACCCAGCAAAGGCTGCGCAACATCCCATCCGGATTGGCGTTCCCGATAGCTGACTGGGGTCGCGGTTGGGCGCCAATCAGGGGTTAAACTCGAATGCCGAATCACAACGTGGTTGCCAATGTAGTTTTAAACCCGGAAACCCCAGTTAGGGAGAGTTGAAAGAAGCGCATCGTTCTGAAACC
>CAZTDK010000754.1:0-3501 GCA_964611965.1 uncultured Binatia bacterium (SeqCode)
ATATCCTTCAGGCCGCTGAGGGACGTCAGAAATTGGATACGGGGAGGGGCGGGGGGCGGAGGGAAAGATACCGGCACCTCTGGCCTGCGGATGGGCGCGGCGCACGCGCTCACGAGGGTTAGCAAGCCAACGACATTGAGGCCGAAACGTTGTTCACCTTTACCCATTTCCACCTCCGGTAGCAGGGGTGAGCAGCACGATCCGTGGTCGCATCCCGGCCACGCCCGCAGTGCTTATCAGCTCGCCGAGGTGAGAAGAAGAGCAGGAAACTCAGCCGAAAAAAAGGAGGGGAATGGTAGCCATTCCCCTCTTGCTCCAGACAGCCAGATGCCGTGTGGCTACGGTGCGGTATAGTTGCCCTTATCGTGGCACGTCAGGCAGAGTTCGCTGTTCTGGTCACTCCTCCACAGCAGCCGCTCGCCGGTGTTGCCCTTGTTGTGCACCGAATGGCAGGTATTGCACTCCATCAACGAGTTCCCCGCGCCCGACAAGTGATCCCGAACGCTGGTCGTCGAGGTTAGAAAGGCGACGTCCGCCGCCCGGATCTCGGTATCCCCGGCCTGCACGGCGTCATAGTTGAAGCCGATAGGATGGTGGTTGCCCAGGTATTGATCCTTGCCAATCTGATACGCTGGGGCAATGAACGTGCTCCCCGTCGACTGGCTCTCGGGCAGCTGGCTAGTATTGCCGTAGGAGTTGACCGCCACGCTGCCATCATGACAGCTCAGGCAGAGCAAGGAGGAGCTGCCGATGGCCATACCGGTCAGGATGGCTTGAGAGGCTTTGGAACCTGACTGCGGAGCCCCGGGACCGTTGTTGTACATCTGGTAAACGGTGTTGGTCTGCAACGTGTGGTTCCACAACGGCAGGTAGTCGAACGCGCTGTCCGCCACCGGTCCGGCGCCCGTGCCAGCGGCCGAGGCCAGCCGGTAGGTATTGTGTGGAGCGTGGCAAAAAATGCAGATTCGTTGCAGGGAATCTGGCGGAACCGGGCCGTAGTTCATGCCGTTTGCTCCCGGCACGCTCAGATCGTGGACCGTTCCATTGATGCCGGCTCCCGGCACATAGCTGCCCGTATAGGCCAGCGCCGCGGACGAAAGGGACAGCACCAGTCCAACCACCAGTAGACCTCTTGTATAGTGTGTCATCGCTCCTCCTACAATCTTATCTGTTCGCATCGTCTCCATCCTTGGCCTCGGTTCCCGTATTTACGGCGCGGTCGCGTTCATGATGAGCTCTCCAGGATTCCCCGGCATGGGGTTGCTCGGGCCAACCGGGATCGTGCCGGCTGGACTCGCGAAGGTGTACCCACTCTTCACTACGGTCATCGTGTAGGTACCCGCGGTGAGCGCGCCGGCCGAGAATCGACCGTTGACATCGGTGTACACCGTCTTGATCACAAGCGTTCCCCGCTTCAGCGTCACCGCCGCCGAAGGCAGCCCGGCTGTGCCGAGCTTGTTCTTGACTGTGCCGCTGATCGTAAAGTAGGCCGGCGTCGCTTGCGTCGCGCAGGAGTTGGTAGCCGTCTGCAACTTGCTGTCGATTACCCGCTGAGTCACCGTGTACGTGCCCGGCACAATATAGGTGTGGTTGAACGTCTGGCCCTGGGCGCCGATCGACTGCGTGCTGCCGTCTCCCCAGTTGATGATGATTTGCAACTTGGGATTGCCGTCCGGTGGAAGCGTATCGGCATCCGGGCCGTCGTCACTCGACGTATCCACCACCTGCATTGTCCAGGTGTTGCCACTCCACGTACACGTAGCGGCAGCAGTCGGGGGCAGGTCAGGATTCGTGAGGTAGACGGTTCGGCTCACCGAACCAACTTGTCCGCCGGAGGACGCGAGTTTCACGGTGAGGGTGATCGTCTTCGAGCCGCCACCGCCGGTTACCGAATAGTCATGCGTGGCGGGGTCGGTTGTCCCGTGCACTGAACCGTCGCCCCAGTTCCAATCGTAGGTGAAAGCAGGACACACGTTAGGGACACCGTTCGTCGAGCCACAGTTCACCGAGGAATGGGCGGAGACGCTCAAGGTATTGGGGCTTCCGATCGTAGTGACGAACGTCACCCCATAGTTCACTGCCGCGGCGTCATGGATGCCATTGGCGACCGCCGAGAGCTGAGCCTTCGTGAAATACGGCACGCCGGGCAACGCTGAACCGAGACTGCCGCCGTGGCACTGGCCGCAGGCGAGATCAAGGTCCACCCACACCGCCTTGGAATAGGTGCCATCAATTGAGACTTGGGCATTCCGGTCCTTTGTCACCGCGGTCCATATGCCTGCGGCGGGCGTCGCTCCAGTGCAGTTCGCCGCGGATGTGTCTGACAAGTAGACCACGGGCAGATAGGGCGCGTTCTGCACCGCGCCCGTATGCACCGAGCACGTTCCTCCATAGAACTGACCGGTTGTCGGGAAGGTGCTGTACGACGGGTCCGTATTGATTCTCCAGACGTGCGCGGCCAGAGACGTTTGATTACCGTTTGCCACAGCTTGCGTCGCCATATGGCAAACCACGCATGGACTGTCATACTTGGTGGTGTCAAATGGTGTCCCGGCTCCGGTCAGATGGCGAATGTTCGACGGGACCACCTGCGGCGCGGCCGCATCAGTTGCACCGATAGTGCTATTGTTGACGTGGCAATCTTCGCACTTCTTGCGGAGCGCTAGCTCCTTTTGCTCTGTCACAAATAGACTATTGTGAATATCGTGACATGTCGTGCAGGTGCCCTGCGTCGTGCCCAAGTCGCCAGAGGCATCGGCCCTCCACGCGCCGGCCCCATATAGAGTCTCGCAGTCCGACTTGGTCTTGATTTCCTTTGTGCAGAAGCCCGACTTCCATTCGCCTTGCCCCACTTCACACGCCACCTCGGTGGTCACGCTGCTGTCAATGCGAGTCTTCGCCGGGCTGTTGCTGGTTGATCCCTGCCAGCAGGTGTAGCCTTTGAAGAGACTGCCATACTCCGTGGTCCCATTGGGATCGGTGAGATCGTATTTCCCAAGCGAATTGAGCGTAATAGAGCCGTTACCCGTCTGTGCGCCCGCATATTCTGCGTGCACGCTGTTCAGGAAAGAGTTTCCGAGAACGTGGCCGTTGAAGTCGCGTCCAGCCGCGGCGCCGTGGTTGACGCCCGTCGGAATCAACGTGGGATCGTTTTGCGAGGCGCCGCTCGGCCACGTTTTGGCGATCGACTGATGGCAGCCGAAGCACAGGTTGGTCCTACCGGTGCCCGACGCCAGTGCTCCCATGCCGCCGCTGGTCGGTGCCGTCGTCGGAAAGGACGACGCGGCGATCTGCGCCGAGCTGATCGGCGCGACGGTTGCGTTATGGCACCTCGAGCAGTGAATGCCCTCGAGATCCCACTTGTGGCCGGCGGTAACCGCGCTGCTATACGGGGCCTGCGGTTGAGCGGGCGTGTATCCGATCGTGGTGTTGCCGATTGATTGGACACCAGGGTTAGTGCCGTCTTTGAATCCGGCTGTGTGGCAAGATCCGCAGCCATAC
>CAZTDK010000755.1:0-3491 GCA_964611965.1 uncultured Binatia bacterium (SeqCode)
TCAGCGCTCTTCTTCTCCCACATCAAATTCGTGATGAGGTCACTGATGGTTCCATCGCCGTTGTCGATGTAGGTCAATGCGCCACCAGCCTGAATCTCACCATCTTGCCCCGTGCCGCTGCAGGCGATCACGCCACCGTTGCTATCCCAGCAGGTCGTCTGCCCCGTAGCCGGGAGCCGCCGTCCACCTGATTGCGCCTTGCAGCTGGCCAAGTCGTTCTGACACGTGATCAGCTGCGCCGGACAACTCGACATGCTGCAAATGCCGTCGTCGGAACAATTCGTGAGCGCGTGATTCACCGCCGTGATGATCTCATCGACCGTCACCTCGCCATCGCCGTTGCAGTCCCCGCAACACTGGCCCATCGCGCCACCTGCGATCAGCAGCATTGCCAGTGCCGCACAGGTCATTCGGATTTTCATTTGGTCAACCCTCCTCGGGGATTCCTCGGAACCCTTGACTAGCGTTCGTCGTGCAAGCGCTGGCGAAAGTCAAACTGCCAATTAGGGGACCCGCGCCAACGGCGAGCCCGTGGTGATTGATCTGCGCATTGCCGGCGAGGGAAGCAGCGCCGCATGGGGCGAGCTGATCCAGGTGCTGGTGAAACGTCGCATCGGCGTGCCCCAGTTTGGCGGTGATCGACGGCAACGCGGGGCTGGCGCACACGCTCCAGGAGCAGTGGAAAACCATCTCGGCGGTGCCCGGCGACGACGGTGGCCGGTCGCGCACCAGAGAGCTGGACCAGTCAGTCCAGGCCTGCCGGAGTGCGATCCAGAACGCCCGATCGACCGCGACCAATTTCGGGCGCCGGCCACTACGAACTGCGATGGAAGCTGCTGTCGGAAGGCGAGGTCCCCCAAGAGCACGGCGCGGCGAGAACGCGTCAGGGAGCGAACGGACCAGAGGATCACTTTGAGGACGAGGAGCATGCGCGGCCTGTCCCGCGATGGCAAGTTACGGTCCGGACCAAATCTGGAAAGCCCGCAATTCCGCAGCCAAAACGCCGCGGACGGGATTTCGGCGAGCTACAGGACGCTGAGGCATCGACCGCAGGTACCGTAAGTATTGGCTCAGAGAAGGAAAAGAAGAAATGGCGGCGCGTGGACTCGAACCACGGACCTAGGGATTATGAGACCCTCGCTCTAGCCACCTGAGCTACGCCGCCACGACGGTGAGGCGAAATGCGGAAGCGCGATCCTAGCGACCGCGCTTCCGGGGAGCAAGCATGCAACACAAACAGAGCGGCCCGCCGAAGCGGGCCGCTCTGTCGTCTATTGATCAGTGGCGATGATCAGGCTGCCGGGCAACTGGTCAGCGCGAAGTTCACCGCTTGAATGATCTCGTTGATGGTGATGTCGCCACTGCCATCGGCATCTCCAGCGGGACACGCTGAGAGTGGGCTGGTGCCAAGGTCGATGTTCACCATGGTGATGAGCTCGTCGACGGTTACCTCGCCACTCCCGTCGCAGTCGCCGGTGCAAGCGATGTGTTCGACGCACGTCGACGGGTCGGGCGGCGTACCGGCCGCAAACAGCTGGGCAGTCACCGCAACGTCGCCGACGGTATCGAGATGCACGAAGCTGAACGCGCCGACCACACCGGCGCCGGCGGCGCTTGAATTGGCGCCGCACTCAATCGCCGTGCAGCTGAAGGGCGCGCCAGTCGCCGTTACTGGACCCAGGTCGGTTCCGTCCGAGCCGTTGGCGTTGTGCACCACCGCAGTTGCCGTGCCGGTCGTGACCGGCAACGTTCCCGCCACTGCGATGATCCCGCCCGAGGGATCGTCGTCCGTGCAGAAGACGCCGTCCGGACCGTACACCGATGGGTCACTGCCGACGCAATTCCCGAGAGCGGCGGTGATACCGAGGGTCTGGAAGATCACGGCGGAACCAGGGCCGCCGCTGCCGCTGAAAGACACGATTGCCGGACAGCTATTCGGCGCGGCACACGCTCCGCCTGATCCGCCGGAGTCTTGCTCGAAGCTGATGTCGGTGTTGGACAACCCGTTGCAACCAATCGTCCCCGCCGCCGTGTTGCCGTCGCCGTGCACGAAGGCACAGGGGGCTTTGCCAGCGCACGGGTCGCCCGTCGAGAACCCTGGTGTGCAATTCGTCGACAGCGTGTGGCCGTCGGGCTCGAAGAAGGTACCGCCGCAGGTCTTGGAGGAGATACCGTGAATGCAGCCGCACGCCAAGCCACTCCCGACCGGGATGCCGGGGAACTTGACCGTCGACGCCTTCACAACCACCGGGATCGTGCCGTCTGCCGACTTCTTGCCGACCGTCAAGATTTGCTGCGATGGCACGCACGTGCCGCCGGGGCAATCGTCCTGGGTGGCACACGTCGCGCCGGCATTGTCGCCACCGTTGCAGGCAGGACCCAAGGGCAGCGGGATCGAGAGGAAGTCACTGGCGATCGCCACACCGCTGGTACCAGGGGCGACATTCAATCCGTCGAGCACGCCCGGGACCAGCGTGTAGAGGATGTCGTGTTCCGTCGTACAATTGGCCGCGCACCCTTTGCCGCCAAATGTCGTGCACGTGCCACCCGTACACGTTGCGTCGCCGACGTGGCAAGCTGTTCCGGCCGCCGAGCCGCCGACGCACGATCCACCCAGGTCGCAGTCTTCGCCTGAGTCCACGGTGCCATCGCCGCACACGGCCATGGCCTTATTGATACCCCAACCAAGCATAACGACCGATACCGCTACTGCCACAAGAGCTTTTCGCATTTGAAGCCCCTCCTTATGGATGCTCGGGTATCGCGAAACCACAGTAACTGTCAAGACGGATTCGCAAAGTTTGTTCGCCGCTATGGCGCGAGCGAAGGTTACGGAAGCGGGTTTGATCTGCAGCGCGGCGCCGCCATCGCCAAGTGTTGCGGCACCCGCCTGCACCAGGCGGTGACTCGGGGCACGCGTTGGCTAGTATGGGCGCGCCACGCCTGGTACAGCAAGCCCGAACACTGGCGGACACAGTCGCACAACACGCATGCATCCACCTGCCACCGCCGACGTCTTGTTCACGCGCCGTTTTGCCCTTGCCTGCGGCATGCATTTCTGCGGCGGCATGGCCGGCTCGCTGTACATCCTCTTTCCCCTTTACGTGCGCGGCCTCGGCGGCAGCGAGTTCATCATCGGTGTCTATGCCGGTCTCACCGGCGCCGCCGCGGTGACGGCGCGCATCCCCGTCGGCCGCTTTCTCGACACGCGCGGCCGGCGCGCAGTGCTGCTTGGGGCAGGCACGCTGCAGGTGGCGGCGTGGTTGGCGTTCCTCTCCCTCTCGAGTTTGGGGATGCACGCCGCGCTGGCGGTCGTCGTGTACGGGTTGGCGAGCGGCTCGCTGTTCGCGGCCTACTTCACCTATGCAAGCGACATCATCCCGGTGACGCGCCGCGCCGAGGGCTTCGCGATGTTCGGGATCTGGGGGATCCTGCCAAACGGCTTGGGACCGTTGCTCGGCGAATTTCTCATCGCGCGGACAGGATTCACC
>CAZTDK010000756.1:0-3486 GCA_964611965.1 uncultured Binatia bacterium (SeqCode)
TCCGGGCGATGCCAATCAGGCCCATGTGGCTCCGCTCCGAAGTAGTGGCGAAGCAGGCGCCGGTTCCATTCCGGATACCCCATTTGAAGCGACATGTGACCAGCGACAGTCATCTCGAAAACTCCAGGCGCCTCCCGCGAATTCGAGACTCAAGATGAAGCTTAAGCCCCACGCGGCACCCCCCCATTCCAAGTCGGTGCCACTACTCGCTGAGAAGAGCAACAACGTCAACATCCAACGACGATGAACAGCCAGACACCGCCGCCCTGTGTTTACTGGAAATGTCGGTCCAACACGCCGCGCCTCTCGACACTCACTTCTCCTGTGGCTTACTTTAGTCGCAAGAGGTCTCCCGTGAGCACAGCCCCACGATTCGCCGAAGCACTCCGAAAGTTGCAAGCCGCAAGGCTCGCCGAGGTGGAAGCGCTCGGTGATCTCGTGTCCGCACTCGCCGGCGCCACGCCGGGCGCGTCCGTTGGATTGAACGACTCGCCGGCGGACTCCGAACCGTGCTATCTCTCTGTGCGCCAGCTCGCCGGCCGCATCCCGTACGCGGAGCAGACGATTCGAAATCTGATGCACAGCGGAGAACTCGTCGAAGGCGAACACTACTTCAAACGGCGCGGGCGTGTGATCTTTTCATGGCCAGCTATGCGGGCCTGGGTGGAACGCCAAAGTGCGCCGGCGCACGACGAGGCGACGCTGCCGTTGGTAAGGAACCACAAGAACGGACCCACAAGTTAGGTGGCACGATGGTCAACGGTTCGAACCGCCCAAGAGGTCCAAGAACGTCCCCAGAGCTGCTCCGAATGATCAGACAGGTTCGTGCGCTACGACTCACCGCGGAAGCTTTCATGGTGATCAGAGAGTCGAGGGATTAGGAATGGACGGGCACACCGTCCTGGATCTGGAGCACAAGGCCATCGCTTCCCTGAACCGGCATTTCGTTGGTCGGCGCTCCGCCAGCAATTCCTTTGCCCGAGCCTTGGCGGGGTTATTCGCCCCGGCGGGAAGGCAAGCGCAGGCCGGCGGCGAGGAAGCGGGCTAATGGGGGTTCGAAGTAAATCGGGCAAGCTCTTCCTTGATTTCCGCTGGCGCGGACGCCGCTGCCGCGAGTTCACCGGCATGGCGGACACCAAGGAGAACCGCCGGCGCGCCGATGCGTTCCTCAAAGTGATCCAGGGTCAGATTGCGCTCGGCACCTTTGACTATCGCACCCACTTCCCCAACGGTGCCCGCCTCACGGAGTTCTACCCGAAGGAGACCGAGGCGCAGCATGCCAAGCAGAGGCTAATCGGCGACTACCTCGACGCCTGGCAGAAGCGCCGCTCGCCCTTCCTGCCTGACGGCACTGTCGCCCAGGCCGCCGACCTGCACCCGTCCACGTGGGTCCACGAGGAGTCGGTCATCCGTTGCCATCTGAAGCCCGCCTTCGGCACCTTGCGCCTCGACGAGCTCACGCCGACCAAGTGCAAGGACTTCCGCAAGGCGATGCAGGATGACGAGCTGTCGGGCAAGACCGCGGGCAACATCCTTGGCGTGTTGCACAAGGCACTGGCTGACGCCGTCGAAGACGGCTTGTTGGCGACAAATCCGGTCCCGCAACTGACCAGGCATCGTCGGCGGGCACCGATGCGGTCGAACTCCGATCCGCTGACGGTGCATGAGGTGAAGCAGTTCATCGATGCCGTCCCGGAGTGGTACCGCGATCTCTACGATGTCTGGTTCCGACTCGGCTGGCGTCCGTCGGAGATCCTCGCCATCCGCTTCGACTGGCTCGACTTCCAGCGGCAGACGGTCCACATCAAGCGTGGTCGCATCGCCCGCTGGGGTGGCGTCGAGGCGCCGCCGAAGACCGGCGAGCGCGAGGTTGATTGCAGCTACGACCCGGCGATCTTCGCGACGTTCCGCCGACTGAAGCGCCGCTCGTTGCAAACCGGCAAACGTGACTTCGTGTTCACCGACGAGGCGGGCAGCCCGCTGTCGCAGGAGCGACTGCACAAGAAGCTGTGGCTGCCGACGCTGCGCACGCTTGAGCTGCGGGCGCGAGGGCAGTACAACATCCGCGACACGTTCATCAGCTTGGCGTTGTCGGCCGGAGAAGACCCGGGATGGGTGGCGCAGGTATGTGGTACTTCAGAGCGGATGATCTTCGAGCATTATCGGAAATTCATGAGCAACCTGCAGCGGCAGGACGGTCGCCGCATCGCCGGTCTGTACCGCAATCCGGGCTCGGTTTTGGGCACCGGTGGGCACTCGATGGGCACCGACGAGCCTGAGAGGCTCGTAAGTGCTGGAAATCTAACGAAAGGAGGAGTGGAGGCGGGGGGAATCGAACCCCCGTCCGGAAGCGGTACATCGAGGCCTCTACGTGCGTAGCCGCGTGTTTTGTTCTCGCTGCCGGAACTCCCACGGACAGGATTTCCGGCAGCTAGCTCGTTGGTTTTCGTCAGTGGCGCCCGAGCGCTCGCCGCCGCTTATCCCGATTTGCGTCGCCTCAGCCAACCCTACGGGCTCGAGCCGGTGAGACGTGGTTGCCCTTAGGCAGCCAGTGCTAGAGGTTCGTCTGCGTTTAAGCAGCCCTGGGGTTTTACGGTACCCAGGATCCCGTGCACGCAACCGCGACTTCCCAACCCCCGTCGAATCCAGTTCGCCCCCGTATCGTGAATCGTGCTCGTGTTCGTGCTCGTCGAGATGAGCTCCACATTCCATTGCTGCGCACGCCTCACAACATTCGCGATGACTTCAACGTAGCGGCACAGTGGTCGGAGCGCAACGTCGTTGAACCCAGGTCCTCAGTACATCCGAAATCTCTTCCCCAACGCGCACGATCCACGAACACGACTCACGCTTTCCTTGCCCGGTCCATCTCCCGCCGGACCTCGCGCTCCTTGATCGACTCGCGTTTGTCGTACAGCTTCTTGCCGCGCGCGACACCGAGCTCAACTTTGGCGTGGCCGTGCTTGAAGTACAGGCGCAACGGGATGAGCGTCAGACCCTGCTCCTTGACCTTGCCTACCAGCCGATCGATCTCGCGCCGATGCAGCAGCAGCTTACGCGACCGCACCGGCTCGTGGCCGAACTGTGCCGATGGCGCGTACTCGCTGATATGCGCGTTCACCAACCAGAGCTCGCCCTGCTTGAGCTGCGCGTAGCTATCCTTGAGCTGGGCCTTGCCGGCGCGTAGCGATTTCACCTCGCTGCCCGTGAGCACGACCCCCGCCTCGAGACTTTCCTCGATGAAGTAGTCGTGCCGCGCGCGCCGGTTGACGGTGATGTCACGCTGCGCCGCGAGGCGCTCTGGCTTCGACATCAACTTACCCTGGGGCCTGCGGCCGGCGTTGCTTCCATGGCCCGCTGCCTCCTTCGGGGAGCCTCACGGCAGGACTGGTCGCTGCATGCTGCCACGCCCGACAGGCTGCTAGCCCCCCGCTGGAGGCGTTGCATACCAAAAGCGCCATGCCGGCTGTGGGTACCGAGCATCCG
>CAZTDK010000757.1:0-3470 GCA_964611965.1 uncultured Binatia bacterium (SeqCode)
CGTGTTGATGTTCGCCCACGCGCTCGCCGCGAGCATGATCATGATTCCGCCGGCAAGCAAAGAATTCTTCATAAAGCCCCCTCTTGTGGTACTGCTGTTGCTGGATCTCTCTAGCACCAGTCTTGGCTTGTCGCGTATCATGCGACGATGGCTGCTTGCAACGTGAATCTTTCCAGCGAGAGTCCCGCTTCCAGGGATGGGTTCGGCGGTTCAGGTTCGAGGTGAGGTTCGGTGGGACAGCAAGGTGGTACGAGCTCGCACTGGCGACGTTCGTCTTCCTGAGTAGCGGCGGCGGCTGTTCCCGCGAAACCTTCGTGGTGCCGCGCGAACGGGCGCCGGATCTCGTCGCCCTCTTCGGCGCAGCGTGGGGCGAACCCACCGGTGAGTTCCGCATCACCGGCGGACGCATGGATGGGGGCATCGTTCGGGTGTCCCTGGCGGCCCCTGGCCACAGCGCGGCGATGACACTGGAGCATGTGCGGGCACGCGAACCGGAACCTCCGGGCAGCGTAGTGGTCGAGCAGCCGGGCAACGACATCGTCATCGTCTTGAGCTGTACGCCGGCCTGTGATCCGCCAGCGATGGCTCGGTTACGTTCTCTCGCCACGCACGTGCTTGCCGGCACCCCCGCGAGGTTTTGGGTGCCTGCGTACGGCTTTGCCGTGGGCCGAGAACGGGTTGTCGCATTCACCTGGGCGCTGGCACTCTATGGAGCGATCGTCCCGCTGAGCCTCCTGGTGCTGTGGCGGGCACGGCCGTTCTCACCCCAGATGCTCAGCGACGCCGCGCTGGTTGGCACCCTGACTCTTGCCGTCACGGTACTGCTCGGAGAGCCGTCGGTCGCCAACTGGTACTCGAACAACCTGCCGGCATCCGGTGGGATACTCACCGCCGACGACCAGAACGGTATCGCGGGCTTTTTCTTGCAGGCAGTGCTGCGCTGGATTCTGCCCTGGACCGAGCGCACGCTGTTCGGCCTGAATCTTCTTCTGCACGCAATTTCGGGAGGGCTATTCTACGTTGCGTTCCGAATCCTGTTGGTCGAACGCGGCGCGGCTTGGCTGGCGCTGTTGCTGTGGGCGCTGCTGCCGATGGCGGTACGCATCGGCTGGTCGGACACCCCGCACGTGCAAGTGGAGTTGCTGTTCGCCTTGTTGCTCGTCGTGTGGTTGCGGGCGCAAGGCGAGCGCAATTGGCCTGAGCGCCTGCTGGCGCCACTGTTGGCGGCGCTGCTGCCGCTTGTGCGGCTCGAGGCAGCAGTGCTAGCGCCGTTGCCCCTGCTGTTCGGGCCGCTGGTCGGCAGCCGACGCCGCTGGCAACGGGGGCTCGATGCCGCCGCGTACAGCCTGCTGTACGCGATATCCGCGGCGGCGGTTTTCGAGCTGTTCATGCAGCGCTACGACATCCCAACGCCGGATCTGGCTGCCCGCTTCCGAGCACTGTTCAGCGTCTCCGATTACCTCCAATTGGTCCGGCAGTTCTTCTCCGTCAACTCGGGAATGCCGAGCTGGTTTCCTCTACCGGCAACGGCGCTGCTGGCGATCGGCGTCGTGGTGTTGGCGGCAGAGCGACCGGGGCTGCTGGGCGCAATCGTGGCGGCCTTCTGCATTCCGCAACTCCTGCTCGGCCGTTTGTTCAACGCCGAAGGCATGGTTGGGGCGCGCTATTTCCTCCCCGTGTTGCCGCTGCTCGCGCTGCTCGCCGCATACGGCATGGGGGCCGTCGCCGAGAGGTTCAGGCGGCTGTTGGCAGGCCACGTGGCAGCGCCATCCGCAAACCTCGGCGCACGAGCGGTCGCCATGCTCGGCGTGCTGGCGGTCGCAGCCGCGGCCCTCCCGCTTTACCACTACGAGTACGCCTTCCAGGGCGAGCACCGTTTTCTGCGTCAGGCATTGGCGGCGTTGCCCGCGGATGCGCGGGTGCTGCACCTGCCAGCGCGCGGCGACAACCGCATCCACAACGACCCGGACTGCTGCCTCGATCTGCCCCAGAGCCCACTGGCCGTGACGTTCCCTCAGCTGCATTTCGAGCCGATACCGATTCGCCCGGAGAAGCCGCATCTGCCGGCCGCAGTAGACGACCGCACATACTACTACGAAGGAGCCTTGTGCCATCTGGCGGCGACACCCGCCAGCGAGGGGCGCAACCCCGGCTTGAGTCGCGTGCTGCGCGACCTGTGCACCGCGCTGGCACAAGACCCCCGGCTCGAGCCAGTGGCCAGCGCGCGCGTTCCAGCGAACGGCTTTTGGTCGTTCCTCGAGCCCGGCGACGTGCCGCTCCACCTCTATCGCATCCGCCCGTCGGTAGCGCCGGAGGCGCGCTGAACGCGCCGCATGGCTTCGCACACAAGAGACAAGAGGGCGACCATTTCTGGCCGCCCTCTTGTTTACTCGACGAGTCAATGCTGCGTGTCTACTTCAGCTTCTTCACTTCTTCAACCATCTCCGGCACAGCCTTGAACAAGTCAGCGACCAAGCCGAAGTCGGAGACCTGAAAGATCGGCGCCTCTTCGTCCTTGTTGATGGCGACGATGATCTTCGAGTCCTTCATGCCGGCGAGGTGCTGAATGGCGCCGGAGATGCCCACCGCGATGTACAGCTGGGGAGCCACCACTTTGCCCGTCTGTCCGACCTGAAGATCGTTGGGCACGTATCCCGCGTCGACGGCAGCGCGGCTGGCGCCCATGGCCGCACCCAGCGCATCGACGAGCGGCTCGAGCACCGTCTTGAAGTTCTCGCCCGACTTGAGCGCGCGGCCACCGGAGACGACGATGCGCGCCTCGGTCAGCACCGGGCGATCCGACTTGATCTCGTTGTACGAAACGAACTTCGTGTTCTTGGCAGCGCCGTCGATGGTCGCAGCCACCTTCTCGACCTCGCCCTTGGTTCCCTTGGTGGCCGGATCGAAGGCGGTGGCGCGCACACTCACCACCTTGGGTAAGCCTTCGATCGCCACCGTTGCCAGCACGTTGCCGGCATACATCGGGCGCTCCATCGTGCCGTCGGCATTGAACGCGACAACCTCGCTCGCCATGCCGGCGCCCAGCAGCGCGGCCAGACGCGGCAACAGGTCCTTGCCCACTGCCGTGGCCGTGGCAACGACGGTTTCGATACCCTTCTCTTTCACCAACTGCGCCAAAGCGGCGGCGTGGGCGTCGGCGGTGTAATGCTCGAGCGCCGGATCGTCCACGGCGAAAACTTTCTTCACGCCGTACTCGGCGATCTCCGCCGCAAGATCGTCGATGCCTTTGCCGAGCACGGCGGCATAACAATCGCCGCCGCCGGCAGCAGCTTTGCCAGCGGCAATCGCCACCAAGGTGGTCTTCGCAAACTTGTGATGTTGATGTTCAGCAAATACGAGAACGTTTCCCATTATGCACTCCGTTCGGACCAAGATCGCTCGGGTTCAGGACCCGGCGGTCAAATGACTTTCGCTTCGTTGTGCAGGACCTGTACCAGCTCCTGGACGGA
>CAZTDK010000758.1:0-3468 GCA_964611965.1 uncultured Binatia bacterium (SeqCode)
CGATGACAAACGATCTCTGCCTCCACCCGTTGCGCGTGCGCTCCGGCGTCCCCGGGGCGTTCTTCGCGTTGCGCTTCAACTCCGATGATCTCGTCGATGGTGCGGCCAACGGTATCTTGCGGCGTGTAGCCAAACATCCGAGTGAACTCGCGGTTCACTCGGACGACCCGGTTGTCTGCCGTCGTCAAGACCACAGCCTGGGGTGCCTGCACGAACAACGCGTCGAGCAGCGCGCGTTGCCGCCGCAGCCGAGTCCCCCAGGAGACCAATCCTACGATGCCGACGACCACGATGACGAATTCGGTAATGCCGAGCGCAGAGGCCATGCTTCCTTCTCCCCAGGTGGCTGCGATCGAGCTCAGTTGGTTTACGAGTGATCGTACTCCTTTGCAGTCGCAAACACTATGACGTTCAAAGCATGTGCCGCTCTCGACATTCGGCGGCGGTGAGCTACTCGTCAGCACCGGGTCGTTGCAGGGGACGTTGGGCGCAAGCTGTCGACGCTGCAGTCCCGCCTGAGGGCGGAGATCCGTCTCGGTCAGGCCTCACTTCCCGGTGAGCACGAGATCATTCCGGTGAATCACCTCGTCGGCAAGCGTGTACCCCAGCACGCTTTCGATGCGCGCGGAGTGGGTGCCTTTGATCTTTTCCAACTCGGCGGCGCTGTAGTTGACGAGTCCACGGGCGAATTCCCGGCCGCCGGGGTCGACGCAGCGCACGCACTCGCCGCTACTGAATTTGCCCTGCACTTCCTTCAAGCCTTTGGGCAGCAAGCTGCGGCCGCGTTGGGTGATGGCTTCGAAGGCGCCTTGATCGACGACCACGGTGCCGCTGGGTTTGAGGGTGTAGGCGATCCAGTGCTTGCGGCGCGCCAGCCGATCACCTTCGGGCAGAATCAGCGTGCCGGTGGTTTGCCGTACATCGAACACCGCCGGCAACACGCCAGAGCGCATGCCGTCGGCAATCACCGTCGGGATGCCGGCGCGCGCCGCTTTCTGCGCGGCGGCGATCTTCGAGGCCATGCCGCCGGTGCCGAGCGGACCGTGCCCGTCCGTCACGACCGCGCTGGTGGCGCGCGCGACGTCCTCGATCACGTCGATCAGTTGCGCGTTGGCGTGGGTCCGGGGGTTCTGGGTGTACACCCCGGCCACGTCGCTGAGCAGCACCAGGATATCGGCTTCCACTAGCCCGGCGATCAAGGCGGAGAGGTTGTCGTTGTCGCCGAAATTGCGCAGCTCGTCGATGACCACGGTGTCATTCTCGTTGGCGACGGGAATGACGCCGGCGGCGATCAACGTCTCGATGGTGTGGCGCGCGTTGAGGTAGCGGCTGCGATCCGCCAGGTCATCATGCGTGAGCAGGATCTGCGCGACCTGGCGCGCGAACGTGGCGAAGGACTCCAGGTACAAGGCCATGAGGTCGATCTGTCCGACCGCGGCGGCGGCCTGTCGCTGCGGCATGGTTTTGGGGCGCTCCTTCATGCCGAGACGGGCCATACCCGCGGCCACCGCCCCTGAGCTGACGACGACCAGCTCGATCCCGCGCTGATGGACGCCACAAATCTCTTCCGCCAACGCGCGCAGACGGACGCGGTTGATGCCGGCGTCGGTCGACAAGATGCTGCTGCCGATCTTGATGACGGCGCGGCGCACGCGCGGCAGCAGGCGCTGCTTATGCGCCAATTGCTGGTTCATGGCTGCGTCGGCGCGGTGCCCTGCGCCGCCGCCGTGACCACCGCGGTCGCGGCCCGCAGGGCCTGCCACTGCTGGCCGATGTGGCGCACGAGCGCCGCGACGCCCTCACCGGTCGCCGCCGAAATCCCCCACAGCTCCACACCCCGTGCCGCGAAGCCGGCGCGGAGGTCGGGAAAACGTTCGCGCGCTTCGACGAGATCGAGCTTGTTGCCGACCACGATTTGCGGTTTTTCCGCGAGCGCCGCGTCGAAGGCGCGGAGCTCGTGATTGATGGCATCGTAGTCGGCGAGCGGATCACGGCCGGTGAGGCCGCTGACGTCGATCAAGTGAATGAGCAGCGAGGTGCGCGAGACATGCCGCAGGAAGCGATCGCCGAGACCGAGACCACGGTGCGCGCCCTCGATCAGCCCGGGGATGTCGGCGAGCACGAAGCTGCGCTCGTCGTCGAGGCGCACGACGCCGAGGTGCGGGACCAGCGTTGTGAACGGGTAGTCGGCGATGCGCGGCCGCGCCGCCGACACTTTGGTGATCAATGTCGACTTGCCGACGTTGGGATAGCCGACGAGCCCGACGTCGGCCATCAACTGCAGCTCGAGCTTCAGCCGGCGTTCCTCACCGGGGGTCTCCGGGATGGAGAAGCGTGGCGCCTGGTTGGTCGACGTGGCGAAGTGCATGTTGCCTTTGCCGCCGCGTCCGCCGCGTGCCACGATGCAGCGCTCGTGCGCCGTGTGCAGATCGGCGACGAGCTCGCCGGTGTTGGCATCGCGCACGATGGTGCCGGTAGGGACCCGAACTTCCTGATCCGTACCGCGCTTGCCGTACTGCTCCTTGCCGCGCCCGTGCTCGCCGCGCCCAGCTTTGATGATCGACTGAAACTTGAAATCGAGCAGCGTCGTCAGGCCGGGGTCGACGACGAAGATGACGTCGCCGCCATCGCCGCCGTCACCGCCGGAAGGCCCGCCATGGGGACGGTACTTCTCCCGCAGGAAGGCCACGCAGCCGCGCCCGCCGTCGCCAGCGCGCACCTGAACCTCAGCTTCGTCGATGAATTTCATGGGGGGCTGCGCCCGGCGTCTCTTCTATGGGCCGCTCCCCCCTTCGGGGAGCCTCAGGACAGGATTGGTCGCTATGCGCTGCCGTCACAACAAGATTTACTCGCGCGTAACATGATCGCACGCGCCTGGGATTCTGGCCTCCGGTGTGAGCCAGAATCTCGGAGCCACACCTTCAGGCCGGGTAGATATGGACTTGCTTGCGGTCCTTGCCAACGCGCTCGTAGCGCACGATGCCTTCGACCTTGGCGAACAGCGTGAAGTCGCGTCCCATGCCGACATTCTTGCCGGGGTGGATGCGAGTGCCGCACTGGCGCACCAGGATACTACCGGCTTTGGCGAGCTGGCCGGCGAACATTTTCACGCCGCGCCGCTGCCCCTGGCTGTCGCGCCCGTTGCGGCTGCTGCCTTGCCCTTTTTTATGCGCCATGGCTCTCGGCTCCTGTCTCGTGCTGGGCGTCGGCTCCGGTCTCGATCTGGGTGACGCGCACCGCGGTGAACAGCTGCCGATGGCCGCGATGCCGGCGGTAGTTCTTGCGCTTCTTCTTCTTGAACACCAAGATTTTCTTGGCCTTCCCCTGCTGGATCACCTGGCCGGTGACGCGCGCCCCGGCGACCAGCGGTTTGCCAACCTGGAGGGCGCCGTCGTGGGCGGTCATGAGCACGTCGGTGAAGGCCACCTCGGCGCCGGGCTCACCGTCGAGCCGTTCGATACGAATGAC
>CAZTDK010000759.1:0-3466 GCA_964611965.1 uncultured Binatia bacterium (SeqCode)
TGAGCCGGTACTGATTGTGGAACCTCAAATGTACATGAACCTGAGCGGTCAAGCGCTCGCTCAATTGCAGCCCGCTGTAAATGTCGCCGAGCTGATCGTGGTGCACGACGACCTCGACCTCGCATGTGCTCGCCTGCGCATCAAGCGCGGGGGTGGCTCAGGTGGACATAGGGGGGTTGAGTCGATCGTGGAGCGCTACGGTCCTCAATTTGTCCGTGTCCGCCTCGGGGTTGGCCGACCCCCGGCCGGCGAAGACGCAGCCGAATATGTCCTGTCGCCGTTTGCGCACACGGAGAGCGCGCGCATCGAGGCCGCCGTCATTCGTGCTGCCGACGCGGTTGAATGCGTACGGCAATACGGCGTAGAAATGGCCATGAACCAATTCAACACGCGCAGCAACAGCGCCACGCCATCAATGGCGTGATCCTTGGGGAGGAACGAGATGCATCGGTACGAGACATTGTTTGTCCTACACCCGGAGCTTCCGGAAGCCCAGGTGCGGGAAACCATCGATCGGGTCAAACGTCTCATTGAGGGCATGAGCGGACAAATGGGCGAGATCCAGGACTGGGGCATGCGCGATCTCGCGTATCCCATTCGCAAGCAGCCGCGTGGTACGTATGTGCTGATCCAGTACACCGCGCGGCCGGATGTCGTGAAGGAGCTCGAACGCACCCTGAAGCTTGCCGATGAGATCCTGCGCTTCATTTCCGTGCGTGTCCCGGTAGCGAAGAACGTCAACCCGCGGCCGACCCGACGCCCGCGCCCGGCGACAACCCCGGAGCAAGAACAGGTGGCAGCACCTGAACAGGAGAGCTGAGCATGGCCATGCATGGCGGAAGAGGTGGCGCCAAACGTGCGCGCCCAGGGGGTGACGATAAGACGGCGTTCAGGCGGCGCGGACCGGTACGCCGCAAAGTGTGTCGGTTCTGCGCCGACAAGGATTCTCACATCGACTATAAAGATACCCGCGCGTTGTCGAGCTTTGTCACTGAGCGCGGCAAGGTTGTCCCCAGTCGCATTACCGGTAACTGCGCCAAGCACCAGCGGCAACTAACGACTGCCATCAAGCGCGCGCGTTCCATCGCCTTGCTGCCGTTCACGACGGTCCACGTTTGATGTCGCGTAGCTCGCGCATTGCGCTTGCCGCCACGGTCAGCAGTGGGCTGTACGCGGCGGCATTGACGCTGGCTCCACTAACTACGCCTTTGGTGATGTTCGTCCCCTTGCCGACGCTCATCCTGGCAACGCGCGAGCCGGCGGCAATGTGCGGTTTGTCATTCGCCCTGAGCAGCGCGGCGATTGCCGTGGCCCTCGGCCTGCCTGCGGCAGTCGGGTTCGTGCTTCCGCTGGTCATCCCGAGCTTGGCCGTAACCGTTGGCATCCGTCGCTTCTGGACATTCGAACAAACGGCCCTGGCCGGTATTGTCGCCTGGTCGCTCGGGGTCGCCGCCGTATCGCTCATCGCCTTTGGGAATATTGAGGCGCTGATCGCCTCGGCGCGCGAGCAACTCATGCATAGCTTCGATCTCGCGGTATCGACCTCGGAATCGATTGGCGCGTCATCGAGCGCGCTCGCTGCGGTCGAGGCGGAGCGCGATACGCTCGTCTCCGGCCTGCTGGAGCTCTTGCCCGCCTTGGTGGTGCTCACCGGAGCGCTGACCATCCTTGCGAATCTCGTGCTGCTGCGCAGCTGGACCGGCCTCTCCCGCAACGTCAATTTGCGGTTGTGGCGTACTCCGGACCCGCTGATCTGGGCGCTGATTCTCGCCGGCTTCGGGATGTTCATTCCGACGTATGCCGTCGCGGTTGCCGCCCGCAACGCGTTCGTGGTGTTGCTGGGCTGCTACTTCTGCCAGGGCCTGGCGATCGTCAGCTATTACCTCGACCGCCTCCGCCTGCCGCGGGGCATCCAAATCGCCGGTTACTTGCTGATCGCTGTGCAGCACGTGGTGGCGGCGATGGTTCTCGCCCTTGGCGTATTCGATCTGTGGGGTAATTTTCGACGTCTGGGTGTGGATGGCCCGGCCGATATTCCGTTGAACAGCGACGGCGAGTGAAGGAGTGAAACCATGGAAGTGATCTTACGGGAAGATGTGCCCAACCTGGGAACGGTGGGTGACATCGTGAAGGTGAAACCCGGCTACGCGCGCAACTACCTGCTCCCGCGAGCGCTCGCGGTCGTCGCCGATCGCGGGAACGTGCGGGTCCTCGAACATCAGAAGCGCGTCGTTGCGGTGAAGCGTGACCGCGACCGTAAGCAGGCCGAGAGCTTGGCGCAGCGCCTGAGCAGCATGCGTGTGACGATCAAGGCGCGCGCCGGTGAGGAAGGCAAGCTCTTCGGCTCGGTGACGAATCAGGATATCGAGAAGGCTCTGGCGGACCAGGGCTTTACCGTCGAGCGTCGCCGCATCCGTGTCGAGGAGCCGATCAAGTCGATCGGTGAACACGTGGTGCCGGTCCACCTGAGCACGGGTGTGAACTCCCAGGTGACCGTGATCGTCGAAGCCGAAGAGTAGGGCTGCGCCCGACGTATTTTCTCTGCGACCGCTCCCCGGTGCGGTTGCATACCGACCGTCGCGGCCGATCTCCCAACATCTTGGCGTGGTCCACCTGATAAGTCGGCGGGCAGGTATGGGCCCGCCCGCTGCTGTCGCCGCGCCTCAGTCCTCGATCATGACGCGGCCGGTGCGACGGTGTGCACCGACGATCTCGCCAATGAGGTAAGCAGGCTCGCGCCGCCGGCCTAGCGCTCGTAGCACCCCGGCGGTATCCGCCGCGCCCACGACGAGAATGAAGCCGAGCCCCATGTTGAAGGTACGGAACATCTCGTCCCGCGGCACGGCGCCGAGCCGCTGCAAGAGGGCGAAGATACCGGGGACGGGCCAGCTGCCGAAAGCGATCCGTGCCGCACAGCCGGCGGGAAAAATACGCGGCAACTTGCTGAAGACACCGCCGCCGGTGATGTGCGCCATCCCCTTGATCTTTCGCGGCGCCAAGCCGCGGAGGACGGAGGTGTAGATGCGCGTCGGCCGCAAGAGCTCCTCACCGAGCGACACCTTCAACTCCGGGAACCGTGCATCCAGTGACACCCGCGCCCGGTCGAAACAGATGTGGCGCACGAGCGAGTAGCCGTTACTGTGCAAGCCGCTCGAACGGATCCCGATCAGCTGATCGCCGGGCACAATGCGTCGTCCGTCGATAACCTGGTCCTCCTCAACCACGCCCAAGGCAAAGCCGGCAAGATCATACTCGCCCGGCGTGAAGCAGCCCGGATGCTCCGCCGTTTCACCGCCAATCAGACTGCAGCCCGCCAACCGGCAACCGCGCGCGATCCCGCGCACCACCGCCGCTGCGACGCTGGGCTCCAGCTTCTCGGTGACATAGTAGTCGAGAAACGCCAGCGGTTCGGCACCGAGCGTGAGCATGTCGTTGACACTCATGGCGACGAGATCGATGCCCACGG